>CACYDX010000369.1 GCA_902773255.1 Oscillospiraceae bacterium | reverse complement strand
TTCCACTTCGAAGTCGTGATAGAGATACTGCTGAATATGTATGCTCTCCCCGGGTGTGAGGCGGAGCTGTTTTCCGGCAGGCACGGTAAATGTTCTGCCGTCCATATGCACTGTCACATCGCTCTCACGGTCTATCGATTCATCCGGCAGAGAATTGAATACCCTTATAAGAACATTTCCACCGCCGCGGTTTATAATATCCTCAGTCTTGTACCAGTGGAAATGGTTAGGACTGTACTGACCTTCCTTTAAATAAAGCAGCTTCTCGGCATATACCTTCGGATACTCTTCCGGCATATTCCGGTTCCCGTTGCGTATGGTTATGAGTGACATTCCGACTTTGTAAAAATCGCCTAAGCCATAGTCCGTAACATCCCAGCCTAGCATACAGTCACGTACTTCATCGTATTCATGGCCAAATGACTTCCACTGTTCGGGAGTAAATGAACAGAATGGCGGCAGATAACAGTGCTCTCTTTCGCACATGGCTTCAAGCTCTTTCAGCGCCGCATTTATTTCCGACCGTTTCATCACTCTGTCCCCTTCTGTTGCTTCTGATCAGATAATATCAGATAATGCCCTGGCTTACAACATCATTAATCTTGACCGACGGCTTTAAAATACTGTAAAATATAATATATTCAATAACAAACCAAGAAAGAAGCTGGTTACGTGTTTTCAACGGGACATCTGATATGGATCGCGATTTCTGCCGCACTGATCATCGGCATCACACTATACTTTTTCAAGGCAAGACCTCCACACAGGAAAGTGCTGAAGGTCTGCATGGTGCTTGGCATTCTTTCAGAGATCATAAAGGTCTTTTCCGTTGCGCAGATCGTGCCCATGGTGGATCCCGCCGTAGTAACGCAGAACGGTTCTCAGATCATAGAATACCTGCCAACCGGAGAATACACTCCCTATATTGCGAAGGAACACATGCCGCTTGAACTTTGCTCACTGTATCTGGTGTTCATGCCGATGGCTTATTTCATCAGCAACAAGAAATTCAAGAAGTGGCTATTTGCGCTGATGTTCGTCTCCGGTACCATTGGCGGAACCATGGGCATAGTGCTGTCATCCATTGCAGGCGATTTTGATACGACTGCCGCCTTCTTCGCCGCTCCCCGCGCATGGCAGTTTTTCCTCTTCCATTCCATGATAGTTGCTCTGAGCCTGTATATAGGCTTCGGAGATGAAGCCGGGCTCAGATTTGGAGACTGGAGGAAGGCCGTGATCGGCATACTTGTTCTGGACATACCCACTTTCTATCTGAATTCGCTGCTGTCCAGCGAGATATACATGGCAGACAAGGTGGTGGGCGTGAGCCACAGGATCAACTTCTTCTCATCCTATGTAAATCCGCTGGGTCTCATCCTCACCGAAAAGTGGCAGTGGATAGTTTATCTGATAATAAGGCTGGTTCTGGCCACTGCTCTGATAATACTCCTTTATCTGCCCATGCTTGCAAGAAAGCATCATGAAGTTAAACAAGAAAATGCATAAGAACAACAGTTTGAACTATCAAGGGAAGCATCTTGCTCAGGCAAGGATCCCAAACATTCCGAATCAGGATGACGATCCGGTTGAGATCATGGAGGACAGGCTGCTCGACGCCGAGCAAAACCTCGATATGCAGTACAGGATCAAAAAAATCGCAAATTTCATTGTTTCTCTCGTGATCGTGATACTCGGAGTTTCTTCGATCATATATATTTTCGTGCACGACAAGGATGGGTGGCTCACATTCAGATGGCTTACGGTGGACGGCACAATGTTTACCACCGTTCTCTCTGTTTTCTTCATTGTTATCGATATTATCGACTTTTTAAGGCTCAGCGAGACATCGACCGCAGTCGTATATTTCACCCGGCTTTCATCGGCTGTTACTGAAGGCCTTATAATGATAGTCGTACTGCTGAGTCAGCTTCCCTTCTTCTCAGAGCACATGCACATCCTACGCTACGATATGTTCAACATGCATATCCTGATTCCCGTACTTATGATCGCCTCCTTCACGTTAAACGACCCTCCCATAGGTATCCTCAGCCTGAGGCAGAAGATATCCGGCACCGGATATGTGTTCCTCTACGCGATAATCGTTATAAGCCTCATTGTTTCCGGTATAATTTCTCAGGAGCAAATACCCTACTTTTTCCTCGACGTCACGCATATGCCGTTGCTTGACCTTGCAGGATGCTTCGTTCTGATCTTCGTGATAGAGCTTTTCCTTGCACACATTCTTTCATTTTTGAATCGTAAGCTTTCGTGGGTCTGGCTTAAGGACCTTTCAAGATAAAGAAGCACATACTTTAAGGAGCAGATGCCAAAAGCCTCTGCTCCTTTTACTATGCTCACTTATTCAAAACAAACCCAACGCCACACAGGCATTATATATGCCATCGTTCTCCGCATCGGTGGTTATATAGTCCGCCCGGTCCTTCAGTGTCTGAACAGCGTTGCCCATCGCCACTTTAGTCCATTCATCGGTGAACATGCTCAGATCGTTCTCTGAATCGCCGAATACTATAGCATCACGCCTGTCCGCTCCGAAATGATCCATCACTGCTCTTATTCCCTCAGCCTTGTATGTCGGCTCAACGAAGAAGTATTCCTTCTGATATCGGCACCACGGAAGTTTCTTCAGCGCTGTGAGGCTGTGCTCCAGCGGATACTCGCAGGCAACGAAGGCCTTATAGATAAGCTCTTCATTTTCAGGCCTCAGTCCCGGAACTATCCTTGTCTTCTGATAGGCATCATGTGTCGCCTCATAGAAGTGTTCATCCGGAGCGAGGCGGGTGTCGCTGTCATCGATCTGCAGTCCCCAGGGAAGTCCCTTTTGGTCGCATTCACGGACAAGCGCTACTACATCCGCCTTCGGCAAAGGCTTTATGCCGAGGAGTTTTTTATCTATCGTGATACCATATCCGCCATCCGATACCATGTTAACAAAGCCCAGCTCCTCCATTATCGGCCTTGCCATAGCGTTCGACCTGCCTGTGGCCAGTGCGAGGAAATGTCCCTGCTCCTTCAGTTTTACCAGCGCCTCTTTTGCCGATTCCGGTATATAGCCGTTCTCATAACCCCCGGCCTTGAGCGTGCCGTCTATGTCAAAGAATAAATAGCGCTTTTTCATATATTCACCTACCGGAGCAAAATTGCCGATTTTGTTTTATTATATTAAATATTAACATAGCACAAGCATCGTAAACAAGAAGTATGATGTTATAGTTTCGTTATAGTTTATTGAATAATATTGGTGATAACCAATCATACAGGGGAAAGAAAAAGGCTGTATAAGAAAAGCATGGACGTTTTCAATGTAAAAAAGTATTATCTGATGATATGTATAAAGGCAGTACCCGCTTTCTTTGGGTACTGCCTTTACAATTATCAGTTTATTACTTTTTGTTCTCGCTGAGTTTTCTGATCTCGATTTTCTTCTGTCTCTCCTCAATGAACTTGGGCAACACTTTGGGACGATCGAAATAGTCAATGCTTTCAACATTGGTGCGCTTGCGCAGATGGATGGCATCGAACTTGCACCTCGTTGTACACACGCC
>CACYDX010000368.1 GCA_902773255.1 Oscillospiraceae bacterium | reverse complement strand
TTCCATGATATAATTTGAACAATTATTTTAATTTATAAAATAATGCTGAGCTACTCTCGCGATCAGCCAGTTCTCTCCAGGAGAAAACACATGAAGATAAATGTACGTGAAACCATTATAAGACTACTGCTCCTATTCCTGGGTCTGATAATCGCGCATCTCGGAGTCACTCTTTTCCTGCTTGCGGATCTCGGAGCAGACCCTTTCAATGTTCTTATCCAGGGGCTCCGTCTGCTCGTGATCAAAACCGGCCTCTCCCCCACTCACGGCACGGCACACATGTGTGTATGCTTCCTGATAGTGATAATCCTTCTGTTTGCTGACAGAAAATATGTAAAGCTCGGCACGCTGGTATGCATGTTTTGCGGCGGCCCGATCATAGACTTTTTCACTCTCATACTGCAGGGACTCGGGATTTCACAGGCCGGACTTGTTATTAAGATCATAGTGCTCGTTCTCGGCTGCGGTATCCTTGCATCCGGTATGTCCCTTGTTATTCGTTCGGAGGCCGGCACAGGACCGAACGATCTTGTAGCCGTGGTGATAAGCGAAAAAAGCGGATGGCGCTTCAGCATAGTCCGAATCGTAACGGATGTGCTGTTCGTCCTGATCGGTTTCCTGCTCGGTGGAAAGTTCGGGATAGGCACCGTGATCTGTGCATTCCTCGTCGGCCCGGTCGCAGAGAGATGCATGCCCGTCTCGGCAGCGCTTGTTGCCGCCTGTCTGAAAAAGGCAAAAAATAACCACCTGCATTCAGAACATCCCAGTTGATATTTAAAAAACATAAAAAGGAGTGCCTGTCATGTCAGCTTCAAAAGTCTGGTTCACCGATTTTCATGCAACGCCAAATGAGACTCTTCCCCAGAAGCTTCACCGGCTTATGAAGAAGGCCGGATTTGAAGAAATCGATTTTTCCGACCGATATGCCGCTGTAAAGATCCATTTCGGCGAACTCGGCAACCTTGCACACCTGAGGCCTCAGTATGCAAAGGTCGTTGTTGACTACGTCAAACAGTTAGGCGGCAAAGCATTTCTCACAGACTGCAACACTCTCTATGTGGGCAGCCGCAAAAATGCGCTCGATCACATGGACACTGCTTATCTTAATGGGTTCTCCCCTCTGCAGACAGGATGCCACGTAATAATCGCCGACGGGCTGAAAGGAACCAATGAAGCTCTCGTGCCTGTGAATCTCCCTTATGTCAAAGAGGCCAGAATCGGGCAGGCTATAATGGACGCCGATGTTGTCATCTCGCTCACCCACTTCAAAGGGCATGAGGCCGCCGGTTTCGGCGGAGCGCTGAAGAATCTTGGAATGGGCAGCGGTTCACGAGCGGGAAAAATGGATCAGCACTGTGAAGGCAAACCTATAGTTGAAACTGAACTCTGCATAGGCTGCGGGTCCTGTTCACGCATCTGCGCCCACGGAGGCCCGGTGATAGAAAACGGCAAGGCACATATCGATCATAACAAGTGTGTCGGATGCGGACGCTGCCTCGCTGTATGTCCAAAAAATGCAATAGAACCCAGCTCGGATAATTCCGTTGAGGTCCTCTCATGCAAGATCGCCGAATATGCCTATGCAGTTGTGCACGACCGCCCTGCTTTCCATGTTTCTCTGATCTGCGATGTCTCCCCCTGCTGCGACTGCCATGCTGAAAACGATATGCCCATCATCCCCGATGTAGGCATGCTGGCATCTTTCGATCCTGTCGCTCTGGATCAGGCCTGCGTGGACCTATGCAACAGGATGCCGGTCTGCGAGGGCAGCCGCCTCGATAAGCACATCAAGTCTTTCTGGAATGAAGACAGCAACCACGAGTATTTCCACATGAATCATCCCGATTCAGAATGGGAAGCGGGGCTGATCCATGCTGAGAAGATCGGTCTCGGCACCAGAGAATATGATCTGGTAAAGATCTGAACCTTATGATCATAACAGACCATGCCGTCTCTTCATGAGACGGCATTGTTTTTTGCGGCTTGACAGATAACGCTGCATATTATTTAATAGCTTTAACAATTGTGTTTTATGCGGTTTGCCGGTAAAGGAGATATTATGGAGAATACTTCAAGAAGAGAAAAGGCAATGGCCCTTCACAGAGAAGGATATAACTGCGCGCAGGCCGTGGTGCTCGCATTCGCTGATATGCTGCCTCTTGACAATAAAACTCTTGCAAAACTCAGCAGTTCTTTCGGCGGCGGGATCGGCGGGATGAGAGAAGTATGCGGCACGGTGAGCGGAATGGCCGTGGTGCTCGGCTTCCTATATGGAAATCCTGACCCACGCGACAGAATCGCCAAGTCCGAACACAACGCGCGCATTCAGGAGCTGGCCGGAGAATTTCGTGAGCGCAACGGCGACATAGTATGCCGCAGGCTGCTCGGACTTGAAGCGGTACCGGGAAAAGAGTTAAAAAAGAGGCCCTGCGGTGAATATGTCGGTGATGCAGCAGAGTTCCTTGAGGAGTATATTTCCGCTCACAGCTGAATCCCTGATCGATAAAGCATCTGCAGACTCTGCTGAACGCGGTCACGCTGTGCGGTGATCAGCTCAAAAAAATATTGACAAGAAAACAATGCTCTGTTAGAATACTTTTCGCTGTTCAAGCGAATATTTGGCGGCATAGCTCAGTTGGCTAGAGCATGCGGTTCATACCCGCAGTGTCCCCGG
>CACYDX010000367.1 GCA_902773255.1 Oscillospiraceae bacterium | reverse complement strand
TCGAACTTGTGACCTCCCGCACGTCAAGCGGATGCGCTACCAGCTGCGCCAATCGTCCATGCCTTATCAGCAAGCTGTATTTTATAACAGCGGACAGGCATTGTCAAGATTTTTTTGCTTTGCAGCGGCCTCAGACGCTTGCTCGTTTGGTTTTGATATACTCCATGTAATGCTGGGCCGTTACAGGCAGGTTTCTCTCGAGGAGGAGCTGGTAAACACAGGCTCTTACATCCGCTGTGCTGATTATATCCTCTTCGGCAGTGAGCCTGTTGAGGCACTCTTCAGCTATATTGTAAGCCTCCGCCTTTGAAAGATCCTCACCGCGGGGAACTTCGGCATTTGCCTTGAGGATGCTGGTGACGATCTTGTCATCATCATAAATAGTGACGTTGCCGTTTCTCTTGGTGACCTTCATTGCCTATACCTCCGTTGTTTCTGTTTTAATTATAATAACTCATTTCATATGCTTTTTCAATCATGAAGAACCGGAAAACGCAGAATCTCCCGCAGCCGTTCCAGCACAAAGCGGCTGCGGGAGATCCCACATAAGGTGAAAAAGGAAAAAAGAATGAAAAAAACAAAAATGAAGAATAGCAGATTAAGGGGATGAGCACTCAGCCCATCGTAACGAGAACGGATGCGCGGCAGCCTGCATCCAGCACGGGCAGGATGTTGCCTTCAATCCTGCCACCGTCTACAGTGACCTCGCGAACCCCCTTTTCGACTCCGTCCGGATTCTCCACGGTGATCTCATACACAGCGCCGCGGTAACAGCGGGTAACCTTGAATCCGCGTACGGAAGCAGGGATGCACGGATCGATCTGAAGGCCGTCCAGCGTGGGTTTAACTCCGAGAATGGCCTGGCTGATACTCAGGAAGGTCCATGCAGCTGTACCCGTAAGCCAGCTGTTCTTGCCTTCGCCGAATGTCGCAGCATCCCTGCCGGCGATCATCTGGCTGTAAACATAGGGTTCAGTACGGTGTATCTCACTTATATCCTCTATGAAAGCAGGAGCGGTACGGGCATATACTTCAAAAGCCCTGTTACCGTGGCCAAGCTCAGTCTCTGCACATACTATCCAGGGGTTGTTATGGCAGAAAATACCGGCATTCTCCTTGTATCCGGGAGGATAGCTGGAGATCTCACCAAGTTCGAGATGATATTTTGTATATGCGGGCTGCAGCAGGACTATACCGTATTTCGTATCGAGAAGCTCCTTTACACTTGCGAGAGCCTTTTCAGCCTCGCCCGTTTCAGCGCCGATGCGTGCCATGACGCACATGCCCTGCGGCTCGATGAATATCTTTCCTTCCTCGCATTCCTTGCCGCCGACCACGTTGCCGAATGCATCGAAAGCACGGCGGAACCACTCTCCGTCCCATCCTGCATCAAGTACTGCAGCCTCAACGGTTGAAACAGATGCTTCAGCTTCTCCGGCCTCTTTGTCAAATCCTGTATGTCTGCATATATCTGCCCAGGCTCTTCCGTATTTGACGTACATTCCGCCTATAAATACGCTCTCGGCGACAGGTCCGTCATTAGGACCCGTGATCTGGAAACTCTCACCGGGATGCTTTGAGAAGCAGTTGAGGTTCAGGCAGTCGTTCCAGTCGGCTCTGCCGATAAGCGGAAGTCCGTGCGGGCCAAGGTGCTCCGTCGTGAAACGGAAGCTGCGGCGCAGGTGCTCCGAAAGCGGCTGCGCAAGAGAGGGATCATTATCAAACGGGACTGATTCATCAAGTATGCTCCAGTCACCGGTCTCCCTGATATATGCGTCAGTGCCCGCGATAAGCCAGAGCGGATCATCGTTGAATCCGCTGCCAACGGCAAGATTGCCTTTCTTTGTGAGCGGCTGATACTGATGATATGCACTGCCGTCAGGAAACTGGGTGGCCGCGATATCGAGTATCCTCTCACGGGCCCTCTCCGGGATCATATGGACGAAGCCCAGCAGATCCTGACACGAATCGCGGAAGCCCATACCGCGGCCCATACCGCTTTCGAAATAGCTGGCCGAGCGGCTCATATTGAAAGTGACCATGCACTGATACTGGTTCCAGATGTTCACCATTCTGTCGAGCTTCTCGTTCCCGCTTTCCACCAGGTAGCGGGAAAGGAGCGCAGACCATGCTGTCTTAAGGGTCTCCATCGCATTATCGAAAGCATCAGCTTCGGAATACCTCGCGATCATTTCCTCGGCTTTTATCTTATTTATAATTCCCGGTGCTTCCCATTTTTCCTCTTCGGCATTCTCGATATAGCCGAGACCGAATACTATAGCCGTGCTCTCTCCGGGTGCGAGCTCAAGATCGAACTGCTGTGCCGCGATCGGCTGCCATCCGTGGGCGATGCTGCCTGTGCATCCGGAGCCGAACACTGCTTCAGGTCTTGCAGGGCTTCCGTAAACACCGACGAAAGCGTCTCTGGAGGTATCGAACCCATCCGCTCTCCTGTCCGACCAGAAAACGGCATAATGATCACGGCGCTCCCTGTACTCTGTTTTATGGTAGATGGCACTGCCCTTTATCTCTACCTCGCCTATGGAATAATTACGCTGGAAATTGGAACTGTCGTCCACAGCGTCCCATAGGCAGAACTCTATATACGGAAACACGCTGACCGTCTTTTTCACGGAACTCTCATTAGATACCGTGAGACGGACCAGAAGGCAATTGTCTTTAACAGGAACGAGCATCTCCTGCCTTGCTCTGACCTTGCCTCTGGAACCTTCTATTATGGTATATCCGAGACCGTGCCTGCAGCTGTA
>CACYDX010000366.1 GCA_902773255.1 Oscillospiraceae bacterium | reverse complement strand
TGTCGTCCATAAGCCCTCCTGACTATCAGACTCCGATATATCGGAGTTCGATACATAATATATCGAACCTCGATGTATTTGTCAAGAGCTTTTTTCAGTTTTTTGAAAATCAGAATTTTTTCTTCTGCCTGTCCGCTTGCTTGATATTTCCCGCCTGCAGTAGTATAGTTTTCAGCAATAATTCTGTTCTTGAGGATCTATCGGTATGATACAGGTCAATTCAAAAGAGGAATACCTGAAAGCACAAAGTCTCGGACTTAAGGAAAAAAGAGACCTTGAGTCTCATGGATGCTCTCCTTATCCTGCAGTGCTCGAAGAGATCTTTCCCCAAGCTGTCCATACCTCCGGCACCGCACTTCCTCCCGTCGAGATCCCGGCTGACCGTATCATCGGCACAGTTTCTGCAGGAAGGACAGGCGTATTCTCTGCTTCATTCCTTCCTCTGGCGGACGCAAACAGCGAGTTCAGTGCCAAATGGATTGCGCTTTGCGAAGCGCATCTTTCCGATACGGGTATACGAGATCCGATAGAATGTATCGAGTATCTCGGTGATTTCTATGTAAGCGAGGGCAACAAGCGCGTCAGCGTTCTGCGCTATTTCGGAGCAGTCAGGATACCTGCAAAGGTCCGGCGTCTGCTTCCTGCGGAGAAAGACAGCCCCCGCGCTGTTGCCTACTATGAATTCCTCGATTTCTATAAAACTACACATATTTATGATATTCAGTTCACTGTGCCCGGAGAATACGCAAAGCTCCTCTCCTTGCTCGGCAAAAAAACCAACGATGAATGGTCTGAGAGGGAAACAAAGAGATTCATATCGGTATTCAGCTGTTTCAAGGATGCGTTCACCTCACTGAGCTCAAAGGATCATTCTCTCAAAGCCGAGAATGCTCTATTGCTGTTTCTGAAGGTCTATACATTCGATGAACTGGCAGGGATGGCTCCTCAGGAGATCAAAAAAGCCCTGATAAGTCTCTGGCAGGATATAAAGACTACATCTGAGTCCGAAGCGATAACCGTACAGACCGCCCCTGACGAGGAGAAGAAAAAGAGCGTGATTTCAAAGCTTATATCCGGCGCGCCTAGGAAGCTGATTGTTGCCTTTATCTGCCAGAGCGACACGGAAAGGAGCACATGGACACGCGGCCATGCTGAGGGGGCGGCTTACCTTGCAAATGCGCTCGGCGACAGTGTTTCCGTGAAGACCTATTTCAACGCCGATGCTGCGAAAGATGCCGAGATGCTTATCAATGATGCAGTTGCGGACGGTGCGGATCTGGTATTCACCACAACGCCGCAGCTTCTGGATGTAACTCTCAAATCCGCCGTTAAGCATCCGAAGACCAGATTCTATAACTGCTCTGCCTGTCAGCCGTTTTCAAGTGTAAAAAGCTATTACTGCCGCATCTATGAGGGCAAGTTCATAACAGGACTGATCGCCGGAGCACTGACCGACAATGATCTTGTTGGCTATGTGGGATCTTACCCGATAATGGGCGTGCCTGCCTCGATAAACGCTTTCGCACTCGGTGCAAGGATGACCAATCCCCGTGCCAGGATCCTTCTCGAATGGAGCGCAACGGAATACGACTGCGTGAAAAAGCTCCGCGAGAAAGGGGTCAAGGTGATATCTAACCGGGATATCCCGACCCCGGACGTCAACTATCTGAACCGCAACTATTACGGCACTTTCACGATCGATGACGAAGGAGGACTCACTCCGGTCGCTTCCCCGGTCTGGATGTGGGGAAAACTTTATGAGAACATTATCCGCTCCATCCTTACAAACAGCATCGAGAGAAATGAGCATGCCGTAAACTACTGGTGGGGTATGGATTCCGGTGTTATAGATATCGCGCTTTCCGACCTTGTGCCAAAAGGTGTAAGGATGCTCGCCGATATCCTTATCGACAGACTGAAAAAAGGCGATCTTGATGTGTTCGCGCAGAAGATCACTGCGCAGGATGGTTCACTGATCTCAGACGGCACAGTTCCTCTTTCATCACTCGAAATACTGAAAATGGATAAGCTTATGGATGCTGTGGAAGGACACATTCCCGAATTTGATGAGCTGCTCCCGTTTTCCCGCGGCCTCGTCCGCGCGCTCGGTGTGTATCGTGAACGGATACCGCCGGTGACGGAGATGTGATATGAAGATACTTGCTGTTTCAGACGAAGAATGCCCTGCACTGTGGGACTACTACGTTCCCGGCAGGCTTGAGCCTTACGATCTCATCCTGGCCTGCGGGGATCTTAAAGCGGCATACCTCACCTTTCTTGTTACAATGAGCCATGCAAGGCTCTTATATGTCCACGGCAATCACGATGTGAACTATACCTCCTTTCCCCCTGAAGGCTGCGATAATATCGACGGACAACTGGTAGTCTACAACGGTGTTCGCATCCTCGGACTCGGCGGATGTCTCTGGTATCATGACGGGCCGCATCAATACACCGAGAAACAGATGCGGCGCAGGATATCCAAACTGCATCGCAGTATAAAAAAGGCCGGAGGCGTGGACATGGTGATCGCTCACTCTCCGCCGAGAGGCCTCGGTGACATCGACGGTCCCGCTCACCGCGGATTCGAAGCCTTTGTCAGCCTGATCGAAACATACCGGCCAAGATATCTGCTCCACGGGCATACGCATTTGAATTACGGCATGGATATACCGCGGGTAATCAGATATCAAGAGACTGAGATAATAAATGTTTCAGGCCGTTTTGAGTTCGACTATCCTGCCCCGTCCGACAGATCCGCAGATCTGATCCGGCTCACGAAACAGCGTGACAGGGCCGGGAGATATGAACCTCGGATAATCTGACCTCGGCACTGACCCTTGGGAAAGACAGGGGGACGGTTCTTCTGTCCTTTA
>CACYDX010000365.1 GCA_902773255.1 Oscillospiraceae bacterium | reverse complement strand
TCTGAGCAGAGCCTCAACAAATGGTGCTATCAGTCCCATGCTTTTCTCTACTGACTGGCTGACAAAACTGCAGTATGAACACCTTGTTGGGCAGAAAGGAATGCCTATATAAAGGCAGACATCCTTTTCTAGCAGCTTCGCTTTTGTTCGCAGTGTATACTCAGCAGTATCCATACACAAAGCCGCCCGCTCAGGAGAAACATCATAATCATGTTCTAATCTGTGTCTGGCTGTTTCCGCGTTCTCTTCCTCTTCCAGTATCCGGCACAGGACTTTTCCGGGACGCACACCCGTCAATGCGCCCCATACGGGCTTAGCGACTCCTGAAGCCAAGGCTGCTCTGTAGATCGCGTTTTTGATCAGCCGCTGATCTGTCCTGTTTTCTTTCAGCGGATCGGTACCATCGGGCAAGGTTGCAGAATCGGTTCCTTCACGAATATCAGGGCCCTTGACTATTCTGCATAAAGCATATGTCACACCGTCATCACGGCGCAGATATACTTCCATTCTGTTCCCTTCAGGAAGACCTGCCGGATAGACCGGTCTTTCTTCGGGAAAAACGGTCAGAAGCATCTGTTCAACAGCATATTTATAATCATGTCCGCAGAGATAGATATTCATGTTTTTGATTATATCATCAAAAGCCATCAAATGCAAAAAATGCTTGAAAATGCTGGAATTTTCAGTTAAGATAATCATAGGGAAGTAGCGGAGGTTGCAGTGTTTCTGAAGCGGAGTATTTGAATGTATTGTGTCGGTGAAAAAATAATCTACGGTGAAAACGGAGTATGCACCGTTGACAAGATTGCCCCTCTTGATTTGAACGGATCAGTGCCGGACAGGCTTTTTTATCATCTCACACCTCTTGTAGGCAGCGGGAAGCTGTTTACACCGGTGGATTCGAACGCATATATGAGACCGGTCATGAGCAGAGACGAGGCCGAGGCATTTGTTGCGGCAATACCGGCTATAGAACCGGCAATATGCAGTGACAACAGATTCAACCATGTTGATTCTTTCTACAGAGATCTGTTCAAAACGCATGAACTTGAGGATCTCGTTTCTGTGATCAAAGGCCTGACTATGAGGCTCGACGAAAAGAAGACAAGAAGCAGCAGGGCCGAAGCAACTATCAAACGTGCAAAGGATATCCTGTACAGCGAATTATCCATTTCTCTCGGTATAGATCTTAAATCCGTAGAAAGTTATATCGCGGAGAAATCAGGTCCGATAGTCTGACAACTGTTTTCATTCAATTAAAAACACCTGCCTGCCCTGTACGGGTACTGCAGGTGTTTTTTTGTTTGTCCTTAAAGCTTATGTGTTGTATCTTATGACAGTCTTATAGAAATCCACAGCTCCCGTAAGACTTGAACAGTCGATATTCTCATTCAGGCCGTGCATACTGATCATCTGATCCGGGCTGTAGGTCACAGGTCCGAATCTGATGCAGGCATCGCATATCTCCTGATAAAAGCGCGCGTCTGTGCCGCCTGTCATCACATACGGGCAGACAGGCAGTCCCGGAAAAACCTCTCCTATTACACTTTCAACAAGATGATATGCATCACTTCCTGTATTCACGGGAGGCATTGCGTCGTAAGCGCTGAGCACTTCGACATCGACATCGTACTTTTTCGCCATCTCAGAAATCACAGCATTGCTAGCTTCAAGTCCCTGATGCGGGATATAACGGAGGTTTACCGTCAGGGTTGCCTCCTGAGGAATAACATTGGAAGCCTCAGACCCTGTCTGCATCGTGAAGGCGACAGTGGTACGGAGCAGAGCGGCGGCATCAGGGGAGATCGCAGGCAAAAGCTTCTTCAGCAGAGGAGCAAACAGCCACAGATTCCCGAAAAGCAGTCTGTAATGAAACGGTCCGTATGCCGAAAGCTTTTTGAACATTTCCTTTACTTCAGGCTCAAATTCGATTGCCATCGGCTGATGCTTCTCAAAATCGCAGACGAATTTCGAGAGCCTTGCTATAGGCGAATTCTTGGACGGAGTGCTGGAATGGCCGCCGTTCGATTTCGCTGAAAGTTTAAGATTGCCCATTCCTTTCTCCAGTATACCGACCATGGCATAGTATCCGTCCATGCCTTTCAACGGCGACTCAACGATCGCGCCGCCTTCATCACAAACAAGATACGGTCTGACACCCCGGCGCTTAAGTTCATTTACAAGTTTAGGGCATCCGTCTCCTCCGACCTCTTCAGTGCACGAGGAACTCAGATAAACATCCTGATCCGGTTCATAACCCTCAGCGATAAGTTCTTCCACTGCCTGAAAAAAGCCCATCACGTTGCATTTAATATCTCCGCTTCCGCGCCCCCATACTTTACCATCTGCTATATCCCCGGAAAAAGGTCCGTGTATCCACTCGCCCTCAGCAGGCACCACGTCCTGATGGCTCATCAGCACAAGCGGTTTCTCACTGCTTTTTCCTTTCCAGAAATAGAGCAGATTGCCATCGATCTCAGTCTTTTCAAGTTTTGAGTGTACCAATGGGAAGAGTATTTCAAGAAGCCTGTGGAATTCCAGAAACTTTTCTCTCCGGTCCACATCTTTATAAGATACCGTTTCACATCTGATCATTTCAGAAAGTTTCTGAGCATACAGCTGCTCCCTTTCCGGATCAGGCACAGGTCTCCATTCTGATTTCTTTGCAGGCGTTAAAACTGTTTTTACAACCGCGATCAGTACAAGCAGCAGCAGTACGGCTAACACCGCAATGATCAGATAAACGATCAGCATAATATCTCCTGCCTTTCCATTATCAGACTGAAAAGTAAAGAAATATGAATATTCCCGCCAAAGCCAGAAAAGCAACAGCTGTGACAATGATAAACGAGTACCCCGTTACCTGCTGTTCATTGTGCCTTCTGATTATGAATTCGGAATAAGGCTCTACTCTTCCCGCTTCATTTTCAGATACGCTGCCTTCTTTTGTCTGGGTCTTTGTTCTGAAAAGCACCCTGGTCATATAGAGGAGGCCGTCAAATCCTCCCTGATTAAGGATCCATATCCCCAGCCCTGCAGCAAGCAGAAGTCCTCCCGGAAGTGTGAACGAATCGGCAAGGATACGGAATACATCTCTGGCAGATCCTGCGGAAAACACTTTTTTCACAAGCAACGAAATGACAGCAATGACAAGTCCGATCGCTGCCGTGATCATATACTTCTTTTTTTCAGAAATCTTTTTAATAACAGATCACCTCAGGTATCGATTATGCCCTTACATTCAGTAAGGGCATAATGCACATTAAAGATAAATGAATGCAAGTATGACCAGTGCCAGACCTGCAGCAAAGCAGAGTCCTATCAGCAAAACCGCCTTCATTGCTCCCAGTATTGCCCATATGCGCTCTTTGCGGGTCAGAGTGCTGCTGTCGCCGGAGCTCGCATTATTCAATGGCTCGTGCCTTGCCTGATCATTCAACCTCGGAACAAATCCGAAAAGGTTCCTGCGCGTCACTCCGCTCATGTCGGCGATGGTCCTGCCATCATCCTCAAAAGAATCTTTATATTCCTTACTCATAACTTATCATAAAGGTGGCATACCACGAAATGCTCAGGTTCGACCTCATGCTGGCACGGGGTCTCAACTTTGCAGCGTTCGGTGCATCTGGCGCAGCGTGTATGGAACTTGCAGCCGGAAGGCGGATTTGCGGGGCTCGGGATGCTGCCTTCCAACACTATCCTCTTCATCTTTGCATCCGGATCCGGGATCGGTATGGCAGAAAAGAGGGCTTCGGTATAGGGATGGAGAGGATTTGAGAAGATATCCTCCGTGGTCCCGTATTCAACAAGATCTCCCAGATACATAACACCGACAGAATCGGAAATATGCTCAACAACACTAAGGTCATGAGAAATAAAGAGGTATGTCAGACTGAACTGTTCCTGAAGATCTTTAAGCAGATTTATGATCTGAGCCTGTATAGAAACATCAAGTGCGGAAACCGGTTCATCACATACGACGAACTCAGGATTCAAAGCAAGAGCACGTGCTATGCATATTCTCTGCCTCTGTCCGCCGGAAAACTCATGGGGATAACGATCCTTA
>CACYDX010000364.1 GCA_902773255.1 Oscillospiraceae bacterium | reverse complement strand
GCTGGGCATCAACGGTGTCTGGTGGGCCATGACCATATCCAGCATCCTGAAAGGCACACTCCTCCTCATCCTTTTCGTCTGCAGGCTGAAGAAACTAAAATAAAAGGCACCCGGCTAACATTGCCGGATGCCTTATTTGATTGTGATTTTTTTACAGACTGCGGAGCATTACCGGATATAAAGCATTTAACTACATATATTCCCGGATAACATCTATGAATACCTGGCACGCCTTCTCCCCGGTTTCATGCATCTTAACAGCATCGCAATGCCATTGCAGACCATATATAGGGAGCGTCTTATGCTCTATCGCCTCTATCATTAAATTGTTTTCTGAGTCCCACTGTGTAGCAATAAACCCGTCTGCTATTCTCCCTACACTTTGCTTGTGATAATGATAGGCATCCACTTCCGTCCCGAATGCCGGATAAAAGATGGAGTCTTCGCTGATTCTCACATCATGCCACCCTTTGTGATAAATGCCGTTACCCTGATTCAGGGTTCCGCCGAAAGCAACATTGATAAGCTGACATCCCCGGCAAATTCCGAATATTGGTTTCCCTTCATCCGCAAAAGCCATAACAGCAGCTATCTGGGTCTTATCTTTCTCCAGATCCGTATCAGAAGTAAACTCAGATCGCTCCTCGCCATATATGCTTGGGGTGATATTATTCCCTCCGGGAATTATGAGCGCATCATACTTATCGACACTGCTGATATCGAATTCAGCTTCAGTAGTCACACTGCAGCCGAGCTTCTCAAACCTTCTTACGACTCTTTTATTATCTTCGCGATCATCAACCATCAATATCCTGATCTGTCTCTCTTCCGGATCCAGTTTGCTTTTTATGGTTTTTCTTGTCTCAGCATTTGCCAGTCTTTTACCCGGAGACAATATATTTTCCGCGCCGGTCTTTATGACGCTTCCCATTACTTCTGTCGTATTCCTGTTCTGAATATTGTTATTAAGAGAGATTACAACAATACCCCAGGACAGAACCAGGACCATGCATAATAACGCTGCGATCAGGACCAGTTTCTTTTTGTTTGATGACTTCACTTTTTACCTGTTACCTCCGAAGCTAATATCGAACCCGCTTAATCTATTCCTATCACGTCTTTATCTATTACAAAAACTGAATATTGCTTATCATAAATCGTATAGGCGAATCCGGGGTCGTGTATCGCATCATTTAAAATCACCTTTTCACCTGCAGCGACCGGTTCGCTTACCACACCGCAACCCCATGCATCCATAAGAGTGTCGAAGCCTTCTATGTAGGCGATCACTATAGCTCTTCCGGCCGAAACATCGCTGTCATTCGGATTGTATACCTCGACATCGTATGTATCTGGTACCTGATTGTATCCTGCTATGCTTCCGTATGGCATTACATAATCCCCAAGATCTTCGCACTCCTCCGCAGCTTCGATGCTGATGCTGCCCTGTGTACGCGGGGTATCCGAAGGTACAGTGATCTGGCTGTACAGGTAACCGATCTCTCCGGGCTTTATATATCCGAAAGCATTGAAAACTGTTCCTCCACTGACGCGGTTTTCAAAAAGTTCCCCATTGTATTTGATGCTGTAATCGACAGACTTTACCGGTTTATCACCATTATTGGCAATTTTCAGGAGTACATCCACCGGTGATGCATCGAGATTTTCGACCTGACTGAAATTAATGTCGGAGTTCACGACTTCAAGGTCTTCAGCTATATCGGTCTTTGAAAAAATATCCAGGCCGCCCTCTTCTTCCAGTTCGCTCCTGTTGTCATGTATGATCTTCATGGAGATTCCGGCGATCAGCGCAACAATGATTACAAGAAAAGCATAGATCAGTTTTTTATTTCTTTTATTTCTTTTCTTTCTGCCCCAGTCGCCATCGTCTTTCTTGCGTCCATTGTTATCTTTTTCAGACCAGTCCGATGTACGTACCACACGGCGGTTCGATCCATTCCAGCTGTTGCCGGTGCTGTGATTAGGTTCTATAGTGGTTTTATCATCTCCCCATTCAGGTACATATGATTTCGCCGCAGCACCATAATTGTCGCGATACGCTTCCAGAGCCTTCCGCATTTCGCCGGCGTTCATGAACCTGTCCTCCGGAAGGTATGCGCATGCTTTCTGTATGATACCTGACAGCATATAATCAGCATTTGCGGGATCCGGGAGCCGCTCCCCTTTCATCCGCCTTATCCTTGCAGCCTCTTTTTCCCTGCTTGTGATCTCAGCAGGTTGCGGAGGAAGGAACGGACCCCTGTTATTATTCAGAAGCGTGTACAGTACTATACCGAGCGAGTAGATATCAACAGTGGAGTCATACTCTTCACCTTTGAATACTTCCGGGGCCATATAATCATAAGTGCCTTTTTTAGACAATGCGCCTATAGTCTTTTCGACCGATCTGGCAATGCCGAAGTCTCCAAGCTTGTAGTCTCCGTTATCGGACACAAAAATGTTCTGAGGCTTGATATCCCTGTGTATAATATGATTTCGGTGGCACAGTTCCAGAGCCTTGCACATATCTATCCCAAGCCGGACGATCTCATCCCGGCTCAGTCTTCCCCTGATCATACAGTCTATGAACGGGGTCAATAATTCCATTTTGATCAATATGTCATAACCGATCCCGTCATCGTGCGGTATAACCTTATGATCCTCATAGCTGACTATATTGCTTGTTGCCTTGAGACGAAACATTATTTCGTTCTCGCGTATTACGTCTTTGAGAGCATCTTTATAATAATCCGCTATGGATCTCTCATCCATGCCCTCAGACATCAGGCTCTTTATATCGCTGTCATCCTGCGGCATTGAAATGATTTTTAATGCCGATTTATATACTGTTCCGTGGTCTTTTCTGATTATTTCATAAACTTTACCGAAGCTGCCGGTTCCCAGCAGTCTGCTGAAATACCAATCTCCGAATAATGGTTCATATTTTCTGTATTCTTCCATTTATGCACCTTTATCTGCTGTCTCTTGAAATGTTTCTCAGCACGACAGCGCTCAGTAACAGACAAACAACTGTCATTATGATCAATATGACCCAGTCAGACAGAAGACCGTTCACAGACCACTCAAACATGTTTTCATCCATACCATCAATATACCCTTC
>CACYDX010000363.1 GCA_902773255.1 Oscillospiraceae bacterium | reverse complement strand
GTATTATCCTGCCCTTGCTGCCGCCAGTATTCCGCGTGTTCATTATCGCCCATGGCGGTATAGAGCTTCATCAGATACATATAGGGTTCAGGTTCGTTGGGCTTCAGAGTGGTGCATTTGTAGTATGCTTTTATAGCTGTCTCATATTCGCCGATCTGCTGTTGGGTGATGCCTACCTTTAGAGAGTATTCATAGTTGCTGCTGTCCAGGGAGAGCGCCTTGTAATAAGCCTCGGCAGCGCGTTTGATCTGGCTGCCGGATCGGGCGGATTCACCCAGGTTGTAGTAATCCTCTGCTTTGCTGCTCATGTTGAAACCGGCGAGAAACATGCCGCCGGATCTCGTGGCGAACAGCCATATGCACACGGACATGATCAATACGACTGCGACGACTGCCGTAAAAGCGTGCAGCCGGCTGCGCAGTCTGCCCGGATCGTCGTCATAATACCCGTCATCGTCGTCATACCCGTCATCACGCCGTCTGTTGCGGACAGGCTGTATCCTTTCAGGTACATGGGTATCGCGCTTTTGATGTATCCTGCTTTTGCCGCGTGGGGGTGTCTTTTCTGTGCCGCTTGAGGTGAGGACTTCGTCTTCCTCACTGCGGAGGAGGCCGGTGAGCATGCTGCGGGGCCTGCGCAACTTGTTATCCCCGTAATCCGGGATGACATAGTCAAGATCACTGTCGGACGGGCCGAAAAGATCCTCGTCATCAAGGTCACTGTCTCTGCTTTTTTTACCTGACCGCGGCACATAATCGTCGAACGCACTCTCAAGCTCATCGACTTCTTCTTCCTCGTCATCAAGCTCTGCAAATGGATCTTCTTCAGAATCGCCTTTGTGCGCGAAGAGAGAGCGTATGCGGTCAAGGAAAGGAGGCAGTACCCCTTTGCTGCCGGAGCCGAAATCCTCATCGTCTGCAGTTTCGCTCCGGGCGGTGTCCTCATCCTCAAAAAACATCGTTACGGAGGATTTGCCCTGCGGCGATTCGGGAGAATGCGGCGCCGCGGGTTTGGCTGGTGCAGGAACGGGCTTTACGACTGCGGATGTCTGTGCGGCGGAACTGTGGAAATGGCCGGGCTGTGCAGGATTTTCTTTGGCAGGCGCAAGTATCGTGCCCTGATGTTTCGGGCGGATGACGGTATGTACAGGCGGTACAGGATCTGCTGCTTCCGGAGGGATGCTTTGCGTGTCTTCGGGAAGCTCTGCCGCTTCGGAGGAGGTGCTTTCGGTGTGCGTTTCCGCTTCTGCTGAAGCCGGGATATCCCGGATAGTTTCCTCTGGTGGTTCGGAAACAGCTTCGGGCTGTTCCTGCTCTGAGAGGGCAGAGTGCGCTACGTTCATCTCCGGCTGAGATTGTATTGGAAGGACGGACTGAGATACGGAAGCTGCAGGCAAGGTCTCCGCTGCGGGAGTACTTGCCTTTTCATTCCCGGATTCACCGGTATACAGTTTCGCACCGCAGAAGGCGCAGAATTTGGCGCCGTCCGGATTATGTTTTCCGCATTCAATACAAAACATACATTACCCTCTCCTGTGCTCTGGGCATGGATGCCTGATCATCCCATGTCCTTAAGGGACTCATAATAGGGATCCCCAGCGAACTCCCTTTCGGTATCAAGGCTGCCTCCCAGCTCTGCGACGGCATCCCGTATCTCAATGTAATCCAGGTAATTGAGTTCGGTCAGCGTGCTCATCTTTTTAAGCGGTTCTATGGCGCGTGCGTCGCCGAGTTTTGCAAGGAATGAGGCATGCAGCGCCAGGTGATCCGGGTCGGACAGGAAGCGTTCAAGCGTTTTTTGGTATATGCGTTCATCGCCCGGGAATTCACACAAGAGGTCCAGAAGTGTATCAAGGGCGGCCCCTTCCGCTTCATCCATTGCGGAAAGAAGCTTTTCAAGAGCATCTCTTCCTGTGTTTCTCAGAAGATCTGCGGCGGCATCCGCCAGATCATCCTCATCCTCACGGTTGAGGACCAGACGTATGCACAGGTCAGTACATACCGCTTCCAACTCTATGAGAAGGTTCATGGCCGTTACGCGCAGGGCGTGCGGAGCATTTTCGTCGGATGCCAGGCTGCTGAGCGGTGTCTCGGAGACTTTACCCAGGTCCGTGATCCTTTCCAGGAGCGGGTCAGGGATCGGTGTTCCGTTTTTTTCATATTCTTTTAGGATCTCAATAAGTTCTTCGGGATCATCCCATTTCGCGAAGAACATGCCCGGCACTGCGCCGTCCAGCCAGCTTGCCGGCGTATTGAGGAACTTTATGTAGACATCCGGCATCTCATCCTCGAGATCCTCGGCCTTTCTGCCTTTGGAGAGCTCTGCCTTCATCCATTTTTCGGCATATTGCGTGAACTTTACGTCGAAATCTATCGGCTGGAACATACTTTTAAGACTCCTTTTATCGGTTTATTGTTTCATGCTCTCGATGAGTTTCTCAAGATCCTCCGCTGAAAAGCGGTGCCTGCGCCTGCAGAAATGGCAGTTCGCGACTGCGCCGTGCTGAGTATCGATCATATCGCGCAGCTCTGCTTCTCCCAGGGAAATGAGAGCTCTTTCAACTCTTTCACGCGAGCAGTCACATCGGTACTCCGGTATGCTCCGTTCCAGTTCTACTGGCTCGAGATGGCTGAGCAGCTGTACCGCAGCCTCTTCAGGACCCCATTTTTCGATCTCACTGACCACACCGGCGAACAGTCCGGTACTCATTTCTACGGATTGTATGGCAGCTTCTCCCGCACCGGGCAGCATTTGTACGAGCAGACCGCCCGCACAGCTGATGCCCTTTTCTGTTACATGGACACCGAGCGACAGCAGGGAAGGGGTCTGTTCTGAGATCGCCAGGTAGGAACAGATATCCTCTGCGATCTCTCCGGATACCAATGCGGTCTGGCCGGCGTAAGGCTCTCTCATGCCGGAGTCCCGTACGACTGTGAGCATGCCGTCTGAGCCTACGGCACGGCCGATATTTCCGTCAGGGTCTTCATAGCGAGGTTTATCCACGTAGCCTTTAACGATGCCGCCAGGCATGCCTACGGCGACCAGGGCGCCTAAAGGCCCGCCGCCTTTTACAGTCATCGTGACAGATGCTCTGTCGTTCTTGAGCATATCACCCATTATGGCGGCTCCCGTCAGCAGCCTTCCCAGCGCGACGGATGCGGTATCTGAAAGCCGGTGTGTACGCCGTGCGGTTACGCAGAGCCTGGTGGAATCGATCAGGACGGCTCTTGCCTGTCCTTCGAGCAGACTGAAATGCAGTATAGTATCCTTTCCTCTGAGTACGGTACTCATTACTCTATGATCTCCTGTTTTCATTCGATAGGCTTGTAAGCCGCAAAATGAAGCCTCTGTTCGTCTTTGCCTGGGGCTTCAAAGGTCCTGTCCCCGAAGACGCGTATATCCACGAATCCGGCATTTTTGAGCGCTGATACGATATCCTCCGCGCTGCGGCCCTTTTGCACATGCTTTTCTCCCAGACGCTGATACAGGCCGCCGGGCATACGGATATAAAGACTTACATCCATGGTGAGGATATCTGTTCCGGCGTCATACGAGCAAGACC
>CACYDX010000362.1 GCA_902773255.1 Oscillospiraceae bacterium | reverse complement strand
GGCGGACGAGGAAGGTTTCCACGAGCTGGCGGAGAAATTCCGCGGCGTGGCGGCCATCGAGAAACACCATGAGGAGCGCTACCGCGCACTGCTCAGGAACGTTGAGACAGCCGCCGTCTTCGCAAAGAGCGAGGTAAAGGTGTGGGAGTGCCGCAACTGCGGACATATCGTCGTCGGCACCGCCGCACCCGAGATCTGCCCCGTCTGCGCGCATCCTCAGGCATACTTCGAGATCAACAGCGAGAACTACTGATACCAACAAAAAACTCAATAAAAATAAGCAACGGCTCCGGCGTTTCCGCCGGGGCCGTTGTCTGCTTCAGCCGGAAACGCCTGTACACTTTTTAACATGAAGGCAACAGCCTGAAGGAATGAACCTGTTGCAAGAATAGCGATATTTAGTTATACTTTATTCCATAATTATATAAAATGAGGCTGATTAATTTGAAAATAGTTAGAAGGGACGTTGGAATTGCATAGGCGTATTCCATCGTCCCTTTCATCGCTTTTTACGGGATGGAAAAGATGTATGTAACAGTTTCAGAAAACTTAAAGCATAAATTTATCCAGTGATATTTAAGGAGCATGGCGATGACGGACAACTTATCCAAATCTCTGTATTGCAGCGGGGTGCAGTGCCCGAAAATGCTGTGGCTCAGGAAACACAGGCCGGAACTCTTCGATGATTCGGTGATGGATCAGGCCGTGCTGGATACGGGAAGCGAAGTGGGCGATCTGGCGATGGGCCTGTTCGGGGATTTCACCGAAGTCCCCTACGGCGATCTTTCCGGGATGATCCTTGAGACGGAAAGGCTGCTCGCGGCCGGAACAGGGATAATTGCGGAAGCTTCCTTCTCATACGAGGGGCTTTTCTGCAGCGTGGACATCCTGAAGAACTGCTGCGGCGGTGAAGTGGAACTCTATGAGGTGAAAAGCTCCACCTCCGTCCATGATATCTATTACCACGACGTGGCCTACCAGATGTATGTTCTTGAAAGTCTGGGCTATGACGTCGTCCGGGCGTGCCTCGTGCATATAAACAGGGAGTATGTCCGCGGGAAGGAGCTGGAGCTTGATAAAGTCTTCACCGTTGAGGATCTGACCGATACCGTAAGGTCGATGCAGACGGGAGTTGAAGAGAGAGTCTTCATGCTGAAGGCCTGCATAAGGGAAGATGATGAACCGGAACGGGATATAGGCCCTTACTGCTTCGATCCCTACGCTTGCGGCTTCTGGGGGCACTGCACGGAGCATCTTCCGGAGCCGAATGTGTTCAACGTGTCGGGCATGCAGAAGCGCTCAATGTTCAAGAATTATTATCAAGGGATCATAAGCTTTGAGGATCTGCTGCTTTACGGGAAGCTGAACGCGGGGCAGCAGCTGCAGATAGAGCATGAGCTCCGGGAGCATGCGGACCATATCGAGACTGATATGATAAGGGAGTTCCTCGACGGGCTGAGCTATCCGCTATATTTTCTGGACTTTGAATCGTTTCAGCCGGCGATACCGCTTTTCGAAAACTCAAAGCCCTACGACCAGATAGTTTTCCAGTACTCGCTGCATTACTACGAATATAATGGCGGCCCGCTGCTGCATAAGGAATACCTCGCGATGCCGGGCGCAGATCCGAGGAGGGAACTGGCGGAGCAGCTCTGCAGGGACATCCCGATGGGAGTATGCACGCTTGCCTATAATATGTCCTTTGAAAAGAGCAGGATCAAGGAACTTGCGGCGTTGTATCCCGATCTCAGGGAGCACCTGACGGACATATACGAAGGCATAATTGATCTGATGGTTCCGTTCCAGAGGAAGCAGTACTATACGAAGGCCATGCAGGGCTCCTACTCGATAAAATACGTCCTGCCCGCGCTTTTCCCGGATGATCCCGATTTGGATTACCACAGTCTCGATGGCGTGCACAACGGGGCCGAGGCATCTGCCGCATTTGCCGCAATGGCGAAGATGGGGCCGGAGGAGCTTGCGGCCTGCAGGGAGAACCTGCTGAAGTACTGCGGGCTGGACACCTTTGCTATGGTGCGCGTTCTTGAAAAGCTGAAGCAAAAAGCGGAATAGCGGCTTAATATAAAGAAACACCCGTCCGGAAGGATGGGTGTTTCTTTATGCCTGACAATCTGCGAAATGCCTCCAACTGTCCGGTTTATGGGACACTTGAACTGATATATTTGTATCATCGGAGGTCACCGGAGGAAAACGGGACCTGAAAGATCAGAATTTTTAAACGGAGGTATGGATCATGCAAAGCGCGCTTTTGGTTATGGCGGTAATGGATAT
>CACYDX010000361.1 GCA_902773255.1 Oscillospiraceae bacterium | reverse complement strand
GTCTGGATGTTCGACAAGACTCTGCACAATGTAGGTCAATAGTTCTTTCATGCCGGTAGAAACTCCTTATCAGCCCTCAAGCTTTTTAATGAGGCCGCGAACTGTATCTGTAGGCTGTGCGCCGTTGGAGATCCAGTATTTCACGCGTTCCATATCGACTTTTATCTTGTCGCTGTCAGCCATGGGATCATAAGTGCCGAGCTCTTCAATGAAGCGTCCGTCACGAGGGCTGTGGGAATCAGCAACAACAACACGATAATAGGGGGCCTTCTTTGCACCCATTCTGCGAAGTCTGATCTTAACCATACCTTTCACCTCCATGATTATTTTGCCTGGGATCATATATTTACAAGCGCTTAAAATGCGCAGGTAAGCTGTTTAAATTCCGAAGCCTCCGAAGCCCGGCATACCGGGGAATCCTCCGCCCATTCCGCCGAAACGGCCCATTTTCTTCTGAAGCTTCTTCATGTTCTTTCCGTTGAGCTGCTTCATCATCTGCTGCAGAGATTCATACTGCTTGAGCAGTCTGTTCACATCCACCACAGCGGTGCCGCTGCCTGCTGCGATGCGTTTTTTCCTGCTTGAATTCAGCAGGGACGGGTTTTCTCTCTCGGCAGGCGTCATGGAAAGGATGATGGCTTCCTGCCTTGCCATGGCCTTATCGTCTATCTTGGCTCCCTTGAGCGCTTTCGCATCCATGCCGGGGATCATGCCGACTATGCTCTCGAGATCGCCCATGTTCCTGAGCTGACCCATCTGATCGAGATAATCGGTAAGCGTAAACTTGTTTGCTCTGAGTTTCTCCGCTGCTTCAAGCGCCTTTTTTTCATCAAAGCTCTGTTCCGCTTTTTCGATAAGAGTAAGGACATCACCCATTCCGAGGATCCTTGAGGCCATCCTTTCGGGATGGAAAGGCTCGATCATATCGAGTTTTTCGCCTGTGCCTATGAACTTTATCGGTTTTCCCGTCGCCGCTCTTACACTCAGCGCGGCGCCGCCTCTGGCATCGCCGTCGAGCTTTGAGAGCATTACGCCTGTAATGCCGAGAGCTTCATCAAAAGCAGCCGCTGCATTCACCGCATCCTGACCGGTCATCGCATCCACGACGAGCAGTATCTCGGCAGGTTCAACAGCCGCCTTGATATTCTTCAGCTCATTCATGAGCTCCTCGTCAATGTGCAGGCGGCCAGCAGTATCCAGGAAGATCAGATCGTTGCCATGCTTTCTGGCATATTCAACGGAAGCTTTCGCTATGTCAACAGGATCGGTCTGTCCCATCTGGAAGACAGGGATATCGAGCTGTGCTCCGACAGTCTCAAGCTGCTTTATGGCAGCGGGTCTGTAGATATCGCAGGCGACCAGCAGGGGTCGTTTGCTCTGTTTTCTCATATAGGCGGCGAGTTTTGCTCCGTTCGTCGTCTTTCCGGCTCCCTGCAGGCCCACCAGCATCACTATGCTTGGAGATTTTGAGGAAATGTTTATCTTTTCATTTTCTCCGCCCATTAGAGCGCAAAGCTCTTCATTGACGATCTTGATGACCATCTGGGCAGGGCTCAGAGCTTCAAGGACTTCAGCTCCGCTCGCGCGCTCCGTGACTGTCTTTGTAAAATCCTTTACGACTTTATAACTGACATCGGCTTCGAGCAGCGCCATGCGCACCTCACGCATCGCTTCCTTGATATCGGAAGACGTCAGGCGTCCCTTGCCTCTCAGTTTTTTAAAAGCAGCATTCAGTTTTTCAGTAAGACTTTCAAACGCCATATTTTATCCTCACAGCTCTGCCTCAAGACCTGAAAGCATGTCAGTTATACTTTCCGCCGCAGGACCGAGCTTTTCGCACTCTCTTTTGATCTCAGCGATCTTTTGTTTTACCGAATCGAACCTCGCCAGCAGGCCTGTCTTTTCCTCTATCTCAGTAAGAGACATCTCTGCACGGCGGATATTATCCCACACGCCCTGTCTGGATATCGAAAGCTGTTCCGCTATCTCAGAGAGCGACAGATCTTCATTGAAATGCAGATCGTAGCATTCTCTCTGCTTATCCGTAAGGAGATCTCCATAGAAATCCAGCAGCATCGTCTGCCTGAGTCTGCTCTTTTCCATGGCGCTCCTCCTGTCAAGATAAATCACTTGTCGGAGTATACAACAGCGGCAAATATCTGTCAAGTGTTTTTTCTTGTCAGTTATATATGGGGACAATAAATATCTCTGTCATTTTATATGCCGCCATGATATAATGATTAAAATATCATTTGAATTTTCGAGAGGTGATCCGTATGGGGCTTGTCAGACGTGAAATAATGCCGGGCATATGGCTGAATTATCTCTATACCGGTAAATTCAAAACATCTTACATGAGTTTCAATCTTCTCACTCAGCTCAAGCGTGAAACTGCGGCACTGAATGCGCTGATACCCAGCGTGCTTTACAGAGGGACCGTGCGCTATCCGGATATGGAAAAGCTCACCGCGCGCATGGAAGACCTGTACGGAGCGGTCATCGCCCCGAACGTGAGGCAGCTGGGCGAGATACAGTGCCTGGGTTTTTCCGCGAGTTTTCCGGAAGAGGAATTCCTTCCTCCGAAGGCTGATGAATTCAATAATGTGGTCTCCCTGCTTTCGGATATACTTCTTCGTCCCGCGACTAAGGGGGGCCTGTTCCTGCCACAGTATGTTGAAAGTGAAAAGGAAAAGCTTTCCCAGATGCTCCTGAGCATTATCAATAACAAGCGCAGTTACGCAATAATGCGCTGCAGGGAAGAGATGTGCTGCTTTGAGGATTATTCCGCAGGCAAATGCGGTAAAGCGGAAGATGTGGAAGATATCCACTATAAGAAGCTCACCAAACAGTACCGCAAACTGCTTGAGACCTGTCCCATGGAGATATTCTACTGCGGCAGGGAAAGCGAGAAAAGAACCGTATCGGCGCTCAGGGAGTATCTTTCCGCCATGCCGAGGGCTGAGATCGATTACGACATAGGGACCGATATAAGGCTGAATGCGCTTGAGGCCGAACCGCGCTTCTGCAGGGAGGAGATGCCTCTCAGCCAGGCCCGTCTCGTTATGGGATGGCGACTCGGAGACAGCATGGATCTTGAAGACAGATCACGTGTAACCGTTTTCAATGCGGTCTTCGGCGGAAGCGTCACATCAAAGCTGTTTATGAACCTCAGAGAAAAAATGGGTCTCTGCTATGACGTATCCTCCGCGTCTGATCTGAGAAAGGGCATCCTGTTTGTAAACTCAGGCATTTCTGCGGAGAACTTTGAGACCGCCAAAGATGCCATTCTGGCACAGCTTGACGCCATAAAGCGCAGAGACATTACTGAAGAGGAACTGGAATCCGCAAAAGCGGTATGCATCGCGGATACTCTGGCTATCCCCGACAGTCAGAGCGCGCTTGAATCATTCTATCTTGTTCGCGCAGTCGAAGGCACTGATTTCTCCCCGGAGGAGAGCGCGGAGCTTCTGAAAGACATTACAGCCGATGATGTTGCGGAAGCCGCAAGGGCAACAGAGTGCGACATGATATTCCTGCTCGCGCCTTCCGAGGATGAGGAGGAGAAAGAAGCGGAACCTCAAGTCGAAGACAATGATCCGGAGGGCTCAGATTGAATATTGAAAGTTTTGAATATAAGAATATAGGCGAAACATATAAAGCTGCAGTACTGTCAAACGGGCTGGAGATAAGGGTGCTGGAAAAGCCGGAATTTCGCACGAGTTTTGCCGCGTTTGCGGTGAAATACGGAGGAGCGGACAGGGTGTTCCGCCTGGACGGGGAGGAATACAGCACTCCCGCCGGGATCGCTCATTTTCTCGAGCACAAAATGTTCGACATGCCGGACGGGACCGACGTGTTCTCGGCGATGTCGGCAACAGGTGCGGATCCCAACGCATTTACCTCCTCTGAGATGACCTGCTATTATTTCTACTGTACCGAGCAGTTTGACAAAAACCTGCGTCTGCTGCTTAATTTCGTTACGACCCCGTTCTTTACCGAGGACACGGTAGAAAAGGAAAAACCCATCATAAGCCAGGAGATAATGATGGGACTGGATAATCCCGGCCGCACCCTTTACTATAATTTCCTGAAGCTGCTTTACAGGAACCATCCCGTCCGGGAAGAGGTGGCCGGTACTGTGGAGAGCATATCAGGCATCACCGCCGAAACTCTTTATAACTGCCACCGCACTTTTTACTGCCCCGGAAACATGATCCTCTGTGTGGAAGGAAACGTTAAAGCGGAGGATATAATAACCATTGCAGAGGAAACGCTCTCCGGCTGGAAAGCTTCTGATGTTCCGAGTACGGAATACGGCGAGTGCGATGGTATAATGCCTTATGAAAAACAGATAATCGTAACTGCGGAGGTATCCGCGCCACAGTTTATCATAGGTTCAAAAATACTCCCCCCCGAGGGGGACCGTTCCCGTCAGCAGCTTGCGGCAAAGCTAGCTATGCTTTGTGTTTTCGGAACGTCCTCATCTTTCTATAACAGGTTATACAGTTCAGGGCTCATAAACAGGAGCTTTTCATGGGATGTGGATTATGTATGCAATACCGCAATGGTAAGCCTCAGCGGCGAAAGCAAGGATCCCGATGCGGTGCTGAACGAGATATACACTGAGATAGGCAAAGTGAAAGAGAACGGTATAGACCGGGATCTGTTCGTAAGGATAAAAAAGGCCTCTATAGGCAGCGCCCTCAGGTCTTTCGAGGATTTTGAATCGGTATGCATCAGCCTTGCGGAGGGGCACTTCCACGGCTTCTGTCCCTTCGACGGTCCCGCGATCCTTGAAAAGATCTCCTCGGATGAGTGTGTTTCATTCCTTATGGAGCACTTCTCCCCTGAAAGGCTCGCCATGAGCGTTATACATCCCTGATCCCATGCGATAGGAAAGGCAATAAACAATGACAGAAATTTTGGAAACCATCCAGCGTGACAGTCTTATAAGCTTCCCCTTTCTGGGCGACTGGACTATAAACCCGCCTTCTTCGGTCACTATCTTCGGCCGCACTGTATATATATACGGAATCGTAATAGCCATCGCTTTCCTTCTGGCGATAGTCTGGATGACAAGAAACTGCAAAAGATTCGGCATACGGGAAGATGATCTGTATGATGCGATAATCTGGGCGATACCGCTGGGGATAATCGGAGCAAGGCTTTATTATGTTCTGTTCTCGCTCGACTATTATATAGCCAATCCCTCAAAGATCATTGCCGTATGGGAAGGCGGACTTGCGATATACGGAGGGATAATCGCGGGAGTCATCGTTATATTCTTTCTGTGCCGCCACAAGAAGATGCGCGTGGCCGCCATGCTTGATCTTGTGATCGTCGGTGTTATCATAGGACAGATGGTCGGCAGGTGGGGAAACTTCTTCAACAGAGAGGCATTCGGAAGCGAGACAACGGTATTCTGCAAAATGGGCCTCACCTCTCCTGACGGAAACACCATCTATGTCCATCCCACGTTCCTCTATGAAAGCCTCTGGAATCTTGCGCTTTTCATTTTTCTCTCTATTTTCATAAAAAAGGGAAAGAGGAAATACAACGGCCAGATAATGCTGATCTACCTTCTGGTCTACGGCACGGGCAGAACTTTCATAGAGGGCCTGCGCACCGATTCGCTTTATATAGGCGGCACGGGCATCCGTGTTTCCCAGCTTCTTTCAGCCGTTCTGGTCATATTTGCAGCAGTCCTGCTGATATATAATGCAAAAAGAGTAAAGAACGGAATCCTGAAGCTCGAACCGCCGTATTATGAGGCCGAAGCTGAAGAAGAAGCCGACGGAGATGAAGGATCCGGAGAAGTTAAGGATCCCGATGCTCCGTCCGCTGAAGATGTACCTGACGAGACCAGGTCTGACGATGCTCCGGAAGATCCCGCAGAAGAACCGGAAGACTCCACAGAAGAGGAAAACGATCCTTAAATCTTAATCAAAACTACCGGTTGAACCGGTAGTTTGATCAGGCCCTATAAGGGCCTATAACCTGTGGTTGCCCCCTCAAGGGGGCGC
>CACYDX010000360.1 GCA_902773255.1 Oscillospiraceae bacterium | reverse complement strand
TCGGGGAAAGCCCGCTCACAAACGCGGACACGGCATTGAAGTATCTGAGCGACGGGCCTGACAGAGTCCTTGACGAAATGATAGCTTTTAACCACATGGAGGCGGACTGCTTCATGACGGATATGCTCCAGCGTCCCTTCGACCTGAAGAAAATGAAGAGAGCATTTTCAGAGTGGCAGGAGAAACTCTACGGCAAGGCTTGGAATGCGCTTTATATCGAAAACCATGATCATGCAAGGATCATCAGTCGCTACGGAAATGAGGACTATCCCGTGGAAAGCGGTAAAATGCTTGCTGCCATGTATATGCTCCAGAGAGGCACTCCGTTTATCTATCAGGGGCAGGAAATAGGGATGCTCAATATAGATCTGCCTGATCTGGATTCTTATGCTGATGTTCAGACCATCAATAATGCACGTGTGGCGATGAGGTTCATGCCTAAGAAAAAGGTGATGGAGCTCGTCAATAAGTCCAGCAGGGATAATTCCCGCACTCCTGTCCAGTGGAGCAGTGAGAAAAATGCGGGATTCTCGGAAGCTGAACCCTGGTTCCCGGTCAATGAGAACTATAAGGAGATAAATGTTGCCGCACAGGACAAGGACCCGGATTCACTGCTGAATTTCTATCGCAGACTCATTAAATTCAAACTGGATAATCCTGTCGCACTTTACGGGGATTATAAGGAACTCTGCAGGGAAAGTGACAAGCTTTATGCTTATATCAGAGAGTATGAAGGGAAAAAGCTGCTTGTTGTCTGTTCTTTTACAGCTGAGAGCGTGCGCTTCGAGGCACCCGAAGATCTTAATCTGAGCAAAGGTGAAGCGATCTTCACAAATTACGAATTCAATTACGTGGTATGTAACGGATTCACGGCAAGGCCGTATGAAGTGAGAGTGTATCTTTTTGACTGAAATAAAGGAAAAAGCATGGGCAAAACTGAATATTACTCTTGATGTCCTGTCTAAACGGGAGGACGGTTATCATGATCTGACCATGGTCATGCAGACCGTTTCACTTTGTGACGAGATACGCATAATTCCTGTTGAGGGAGACATTATAACCGCTGTGACCAATGTCGGCTTCATTCCCGGTGATGATAGGAATCTTGCGGTCAGAGCTGCGAAAGCTTTCTTTGAAGAGACATCTTTGCCCGTTCGAGGAATGCGTATAGAGATTTCGAAAAACATTCCTGTAGGCGCAGGGCTTGCGGGAGGATCTGCTGATGCCGGCGCTGTTCTGAGAGCGCTGAACGGAGCGTTCGGAAGTCCGCTGGACCGTAACGGATTGATAGCTGCTGCGGAAAAAGTCGGCTCGGATGTTGCATTCTGCACTGTCGGCGGAACGATGCTCGCAGAGGGCAGGGGCGAACGGCTCACTCCGCTCCCTCCGATGCCGGAGTGCAGCTATGTCATAGTTATGCCTGAGTTTTCCATTTCCACGCCTGAACTGTTCAGAAAGATCGACGGGAAGAAACTGAGATGCCATCCGGATACATCGGGGCTTATCTCTGCATTGAAGGCCGGAGATCTCACCGGTGTCTGCAGAAGGATGTACAATGTTTTTGAAGATGTAGATGACCGGAGAATGAGAACGGTCTCCGGGATCAAGAGCCGCCTTATAGACGGAGGAGCGCTCGGAGCTGTAATGACAGGAACAGGTTCTGCTGTTTTCGGAGTTTTCGATGATCCTGAATTGGCAGAAAAAACGGCTGATGCTCTGAAAAAAGAATACAGGCTGGCTGTAGTTTCTGAAAACATACACGTTCTGGTCATGTAAGAAACAGAAAATGGAAAAAAAGACCAAAACTGCAAAGAGAAAACAATATCTGAGTGATTTCAGACCGTCGGTGAACGGAGAATACGTTTATACCGGGGATCACTTCCGGCCGAATAACGAAGCGGAGGAGTTTTCCCGTCTGAGAATAACTGTGCTTTTGACTGCAGTCATTTCGGCAGTGCTTGTAATTTCGGCAGGGCTGCTGCCCGCAGCCGGGAGCATGAACTGTTTTTACGTGATCCTTCCGTTTCTGGCGGTAATAATATGCTGTTTTATTAAAGCATGGAAGACTGCAAGGCTTTTTATATCCGGTATCCCGGTCAGGGAATATGTATATAAAAAAACCGTTCCGGAGATCCCAGGATGGACGCTGGCTGAAAGCATATCCGCTGCGGTGACATTGGTTGCTGAAATTCTGTATCTGCTTCTCAACGGCTTTGGCGGCCGTGAGATCTATACTGTTTCTTTTATGTGCCTGATGGGTTTAACAGCTGCAATTGATCTGCTTATGCGCAGAGCTTTCCTTGGGATCAGTTGGTCTGAAACCGCAGAATAAAAGAACTGTTTGCCGCGAAAAAGACATGCTCAAACGTTGACAGATCTGTGAATAAGATTTAAACTGACTAAGTTATATAATGCAGGATCGATCTTGCTTTTTGTGTTTGGACCCGGGTTTAAACCCGGTTTCAATATATTAATTATCAGGAGGAAAAGATGAAAAAATTCTTAGCAATGCTCCTTGCGCTTGCAATGGTATTTGCTCTCTGTGCCTGCGGAGAAACCGCCCC
>CACYDX010000359.1 GCA_902773255.1 Oscillospiraceae bacterium | reverse complement strand
AGGTTCCACTGCATATTGCAAAAACTGCGGACGTCCTTACATTGTAGGCGATGCAAAATTCTGCAACGGCTGCGGAAACAAGCTCGACTGATCTTTTATTCACAAGACTATGGAGGTGTTGAACGGTTTGCCGAAAATGCTCGTTTTAGCGCCTCACCCGGACGACGAGATCAACCTTGCTGGCGGCATAATATACGGCAGCAAGGTTGAATACGATATATACGTTGCCTATGTGACCGAAGGCAACTATCTGGTCAGTTCGGAAATCCGGCACAGGGAGGCGGAAGCGGCATTGTCTGTGTTGGGTGTTAAAAATGAAAACATTATTTATCTGGGCTTCAATGACTGCTCGTACGATGCGGAGGAGCACACGTACCATTTGGAAGGCAGCGCGGTTACCGGTTCGATCTATGAACTCCTCAAAAGGATCAGCGCAGATGTGATAATCTGCTCGGATCTGGACTACCATCCGGACCATATAATGTGTTCCTTATGTTTCGAGAGAGCGCTCGGCAAACTCCTGAAGGAGCGGCCGGACTATAGCCCTGAGGTCTTGAAAACATTCGCATATGAGAATTCCTATAACGGGCCCGGGGATTTTTTCGAGGGGAATAAACCGGAATTCCGCGTAAACAGTGACGGACTCCTGATTAGTAACCCTTACTACAGACTTACTGACGCGGTATTCTACGGCAACACGCGGGAATGCAACTCGTATCACCTAGGTAAGAATCCGCTCTGGAGGGCTGTTCTTTGCCATAAAAGCCAGGTCCTGGCCGAGAAAGCGAAAAGAATTATCAATTCAGGATATATGTTATGGGCCAGGCGTACGGACAGCCTGCTCAGAAATGCTAATATAACTGTCTCCTCAGGTGACGCGGGGTTTCTTAATGATTTTATGCTTTGTGATTCGGGTAATATACTCGGCGGGCATATCTCACCGGTAGTGTTTGATAAAGGCTTCTGGACTCCTTCGCGCGACGACGCGAAAAGGGAGATAACCGTCAGTCTGGAAGAGACGGCGGACAGTCCGGTCCTGCGCATTTATCCTGCTATGGTGACCGGACATCAGGACGAGGGGGAGATTACGGTTGTATACGGCGGCAGGGAAGAAGATACCAGGCTCGCGCTGCCGTACACTGATATTGCTCTTGACGGAGAAGTGAAGCAGTTTTCCATAATTGCCGGTAATAGTATCACGGGGATCAGTGAGATCGAGCTGTTTAAAGACGGACAGCCACAGGAGCCGGTGTTCGCAGGAAAGGCTGATGCTGCTCCCGGACGCGCGCCTCTTTTCCTTAAGGTGATGGACAACATAGTGATAACGGCTCATGAGATTGCACAGAAAGCAAATAGGAAAATCCGTCAGAAAAATCAAAAATCTGTTATAATTTCCTGAAGACCCGTGCGGCTTCTTATAAGCCGTAAATAGTGGTGATTTCTTTTTAAAAAGGAAAAGTACAAAGGATATTTTCGGGAATGCCGGCAGATAAAAAACATCCGACATATGCGATCAAGATAAACACAAAGCGCCAGGCCTGGGAGTTTGGCGCCGGCTCTGACATGGAGCATAAAATGATCAACTGCGACAGGATCCACGAGCATCCCGACGGTATCTATGAAGTGTTTACCAAGGAGGCTTCCGAAGGCAAAGGCCAGATGGCGAAGACCGGCGATTATTTCAAGGTCGATGAGGAAAATTATCCTTCGCCCTGTGAGCGGAAATGGTTCCAGGAAAACCATCAGCATATAGAAGATGACTGGTATCTTCAGACCGCAAAGCCTCTTAAGATCTGGCGCAAGGACGACGGCGAATCTGAAGAGATAGATTTCCTTACCGGAAACGGCTTGCTGAATATAAACCCCGGAGATCCTGATCATTATTTCTCGGCTATGCTGTGGGGCACTTTGGAGACAGCCCATTCAGACGCCGTTATCGTCTTCTATGATGTCAACAGGGATGAGAATGGAAAGATAATGTCGATCAATTTCAATTTTGTTGACGCCGGGTATTTCAAGAGCAATTACAGGATAATAGAGCAGGGTTAATGCAATAATGAACAGGCTCATTAAGACAATATCAATGGTTATTATTTTCGCAGTCATATTATCTGTGGCCGCATGTGGTAAGCGCATTCCCGATGTTGAGACGGTATCAAGATACTCGCAGGAAGAACTCAACAACTTTGCAACTACAGTCGATGAGAAAACCCTTATAAGAAACTGGGGCAAGCCTGAGACCGCAGATAATGAGAGACTGTGGCCGGTTTATCTTTCAGGTGAAACAAAGTATATGGTTGCATATGTTGAGGATGGAAAGATCACATCCTTATATATGTCTGAAACGCTGTTTATCAATGTGGTAATGAAGGAAAAAGGATTTACATACTGCACTTTCGGCCGGGATGATTATTCCTCTGATCCGTACAGCGTCGCGCGTTTTCCTGTCAAGGACGTATTCGGAAACAAGATCAACTGCGAAGTCGGAGATCAGATCCTGATCGAGTTTGACGGCAGGATAATGGAAACTTT
>CACYDX010000358.1 GCA_902773255.1 Oscillospiraceae bacterium | reverse complement strand
CTTCATCCTTTTCCTCCTGTCTCAATACGCTTGATACGCTGCCTATTTTATACTATAATGAGAAAAAAGGCAATCAAAGAAAAAGAAAGCTGAAAAACGACAAGATGAAATGTATAGAAAAATTCGCCGGGATCTACGGCCACGATCCGGCCGGCCTGTCCTTCGCTCCCTACAGGATCTGCCCCATCGGCGCCCACAGCGATCATAATCTCGGAAAGATAACAGGCCTCGCCATCAACAGGGGGATCCATATCGCCTACGGCCCGAAGAAGAACGGCGTGGTCGAGATGGTCAGCCTTCAGTTTCCCAAACGGGCCCAGTGGCATATCCGAGAGATCGGAGAAAAAACCGGCGACTGGGCGGACTATGTTCGCGGGGCCTCATGGGCGCTGGCGAAGAGATATCCCCTCTCCGTCGGCATCAGCGGCGTGATCGAGGGAAGTCTTCCGATCGGCGGGCTGTCCTCTTCCGCGGCCGTCATCCTGGCCTTCCTCTCCGCGCTGAGCGACGTGAACGGGATCCGTCTCTCTGCACAGGAACTGATCGACGTCGCCTTTGACGCGGAAAAGAACTACGTCGGCGTGAACGTCGGCACGCTGGATCAGAGCTGTGAGGTGCTGAGCAGGGCGCATCATCTTCTTTACCTTGACTGCAGGGACAATCACTACGAGCTGATCCCGGAACACCCCTCCATGAAACCGTATGGCATCGCCATCTTCTTCAGCGGCCTGGAACACAGCCTTGCCGGCTCCGGATACAACGTGCGCGTGGATGAGCTGCGGGCCGGCGTATACGCGCTGCGCGCGCTGTCCGGCGCCGACGGCGGCAGGTTCAGCGACGCGAATGCGAGAGACGTGAGCTTCGAGGTCTATCAGACGTATAAGGACAGACTGCCGGCGCAGTGGATGCGCCGCTGCGAGCACTGGTACACGGAGTTTCAGAGAGTGGAAGCCGGCGCGGAGGCCTGGCGCAGAGGAGACATCGAGGAATACGGAAGGCTGAGCTTCGAGTCGGGGTGGAGCAGCATCCACAACTGGGAATCCGGCGCTCCCGAGCAGATTAGACTGTACGAGATCATGAGGGAAACCGCGGGCATTTACGGCGGACGCTTCAGCGGCGCCGGTTTCAGGGGCTGCTGCATGGCGCTGATCGATCCGGAGAAGGCCGGGGATATCGCGGAAGAGGTGGAGAGAAAATACCTGAGCGCTTACCCGGGGATGGCGGGAAAGTACGGCTTCTTCCTGTGCGAGAGCGCGGACGGGGTGAGAGCATGAAGTGCCTGATACTGGCCGCCGGATATGCCACCCGCCTCTATCCGCTTACGGAAAACTTCCCCAAGCCCCTGCTCGAGGTACAGGGGAAGACGATCCTCGACTGGCTGCTGGAGGATATCGACCGATGCGCCGCGGTCGACCGTTATGTGGTGATCAGCAATCACAGGTTCGTGCGCCATTTTCAAAAATGGGCGGATGAGCGTACGCTCCCGGTCACCGTTCTGGACGACGGAACTGAGAGCAATGAGACCAGGCTCGGCGCGGTCAGGGATATTCAGTTTGCAATAGACAGACTGGCGCTTCGGGATGATCTGCTGGTGATCGCCGGAGACAATCTGCTGGATTTCAGCCTCTCGTCCTTCCTCGCCTACTTCCGCGCCAAAGGCAGCACCTGCATCATGCGCTATTACGAGCCGAGCGCCGGGAAGCTCCGCAGGACCGGCGTGGCGCTTGTGGACGGGGAGGACAGGGTGCTGTCCATGGAGGAAAAACCGGCGGAACCGAAGAGCCACTGGTGTACGCCGCCCTTCTATATCCTCAGGGCCGAAGACCTGCCGCTGGTAAAGGCCGGAATAGACGCCGGCTGCGGCGTGGACGCACCGGGCAGCTTCATCGCGTGGCTGAGCGCCGTCACGCCTGTCCATGCCTTCGAGATGCCGGGCAGACGTTACGACATCGGAGATCTGGAGAGCTATATGACGGTCCGGAACGAGTATGCCGGGATCAGATCCGTATAGAGGACGCCGGCGCCTCTGTGCTCAAAGAACAGGACAGGAATCGTTTACAGCCGGTCTATCTTTTGCGGACAGGTCGTGCTATAATTAAAAGACGCCGAAAGTCCTTGCAAATAGAGGCTTTCGGCGTCATCTGATGGCACCCACGGGAGGATTCGAACCTCTGGCCTGCCGCTTAGGAGGCGGCCGCTCTATCCTGCTGAGCTACGTGGGCATCTTAAAAGCCTGATTATTCTACTCCACAAAGGCCGCCGTGTCAACACAATCTTGCTTTATGAGTGAGGGTTCTCTATGCTGAAACTGAGCCGCATCAAAAAGGACTATATCGTCGGCGAGACGCCGGTGCATGCGCTCAAGGGCGTGGACGTGGAGTTCCGCGAGAGCGAGTTCGTTGCGATCCTCGGTCACTCCGGCTG
>CACYDX010000357.1 GCA_902773255.1 Oscillospiraceae bacterium | reverse complement strand
GACGGCCCATGAGTGTCTCGAGGGCGTCCTCAACTTTTATTGTACCCTTGATCACGTTGTAGATTGCTTCGGTGATCGGCATCTCAACGCCTGCCCTCTTCGACAGTTCATATGCGGCCTCTGCAGTAAACATTCCCTCTACTACCATGCCGATCGACTTGCGGGCTTCTTCAGGATCCATGCCCTGGCCTATCAGGCGGCCGCAGCGGAAATTCCTCGAATGCATGCTGGTGCAGGTAACGATCATGTCGCCTACGCCAGAGAGTCCGGCAAAAGTCTCGAATTTTGCACCGAGAGCCATGCCGAGTCTTGTCATTTCAGCTATGCCTCTTGTCATCATCGCTGCTCTTGTATTGTCGCCGAAACCCATTCCGTCGATGATGCCTGAGCCGACAGCCATAACGTTTTTGACGGAGCCGGCTATCTCCATGCCGAGCATATCAGTATTCGTGTAGATACGGAATCTGCTTGTCGAGAAGAGGTCGCTTATTGACCTTGCCGTGCGTGGATCTCTTGAAGAGACCGAAACCGCGGTCGGAACGCCGATGCCCACTTCCTCAGCATGTGACGGGCCGGATATGCAGGCGTATCTGGTCATGTCAAAATACTCTTCTGCAACCTCAGACATGCGCTTCAGTGTCTTCTGCTCAATACCCTTGGCTATGTTCATTGCCAGAGCATCCTTCTTCATAAACGGAACGGCCGCTTTGAGAGCACTGCGGAAATGCTGTGCCGGGAGCGAGAAAACGACAACATCCGCGTCTTTCAGCGCTGCTTCATTATCAGTGTAGAAATGATAATCTCCGCTGAGCTTGACGCCCGGAAGATAATCTACATTCTCCATAGCTGCTTCCATGCGGTCGAGATGAGCTTTGTCGATATCGAAAATGTTGACCCTGCAGCCTTTTGCCGCAACGATCGTAGAAAGTGCTGTGCCGAAGCTGCCTGCGCCGATGAAGGTTACTGTTGACATGTTTTGTATCTCCTTATAAATAAGTTGCAGTCTGTAACAGATGCGCGCAAATTATACATTGTTTTCACACGCAAAACAACGATTGTCAAATAGATGGCTAATTGCTCGGATGCGGCATGTATGCGTACAGGCTCATTGCCAGAGCGTTGATCGGCATGGTCTGCAGCCATACTTTTCCCGGTCCGGTAACTACTGTATTGAAGAGTCCCTCTCCTCCGAGCAGAACGTTGGTCAGGCCTTTTACGGTCACGATGTCCATCTGGCAGGTCGCTTCCATAGCCGCTACATAACCGCTGTCGACTATCAGCTGTTCGCCCGCTCCGAGTACACGCTCCTGCACCGATCCGTCGATCTCGAGCCATGCATAGCCCGAACCTGACAGTCTCTGCATCAGGAATCCCTCTCCGCCGAAGAATCCGGCTGCAGCTCTGCGCTGGAGGAAGATGTCCATATTGACACCTTCAGTGGATGCGAGGAACGATGTCTTCTGGGCAATAATAGGTGTATCGCTTATGTTGAAGATAAGGATATCTCCCGGGCTGTGTTTTGCCAGAGTCAGTTCGCCCGCACTGTCAGCGATGTAATGGTTGAGCGCAAGAGACTCACCGACAATAGCCTTTTTGAACATGCCGCCGAGTCCGCCGGTCTTCGTCTCCATGCGGATCCCAGGGCTCATCCATGCCATCGCGCCGCTCTGACATTTGATCGACTCTCCCTGATTCATGTGCAGAGTAAGGACAGTAAATGGCTGATTCTTGATTTCGTATTTCATTGTATCTCCTCCGGGTTCATTAGTCTGTTATTCTGATGGCCGTGATGACCGGCTGGTCTTCCGGTGCAATGGTGCCGTTATCGTCGAGCGGCTTAGCATCGGCAGCGATTTTGTCAGCGATGTCCTGTCCTTCAGTCACGTGGCCAAAACCGGCATACATCCCGTCGAGGAATTCGGAATCAGCAACGGTGATGAAGAACTGTGAGCTTCCGCTGTCAGGATCCTGAGCGCGTGCCATTGAGATGACACCTTTTTTGTGTGAAATATCGTTAGCGATACCGTTTGCTGCGAACTCACCCTTGATGTTCTTGTCTGAACCGCCTGTGCCGTCGCCGTTAGGATCTCCGCCCTGGATCATGAATCCGTCCATGATCCTGTGGAATGTCAGCCCGTCGTAGAAGCCTGCATTTGCAAGGTCCATGAAGTTCTGCACTGATACAGGTGCAGTGTCTCCGTCGAGCTCGAGCTTGATGGTGCCGTAGTCAGCGATCTCTATTTCAGCATGATGGATACCGATAGGTTCAGCGGCCATCTCTAATTCCGGAGTCTCCTCAGCCGGTTCTTCTGCCTGCTCCTGAGTTGTCTGATCAGAGCTCTCAGCCTCAGTGCTCTCATCACTTCCGCCGCATCCGGCCATCATCAGCGCCATAGCAGCGATAAGCATCATGATGCCTGCCAGTCTTAACAATCTTTTCATTATTACTTCGTTCTCCTTCTTGTCTCTTGTCGGGGAAAGGCGGTCATATGCCCGGTCTCCGGTATCTGCCGCTTCATGATCCCGCAATATCTGCGCAAAACCGGGATTCCCCGGAATTTGCTAACTTAGTTATTATACATCATATCTGATCGGCTTGCTTGAATTTATAGTGATATTTGCATATCATGAAGAATAAATAACAAACTGCCATGGGGAAATCCGGCACGTGTTACAATTGGGCAGGTCAATTATTACAGAAGATCAGAAGGTGGTTTTTTATGAACGAAAATACTGAATTCAAGGCCCGGAAATTCAAGGGCAATAATATTATATGGATACTGATCGTGTTTGTTGCGATGTATATGTTTTTCGCCTCTACCGTCTCGCTTGTATGCAATATGATGCTGCGGCAGGCGATCCCGATGTCGCCTGCAATGAATTTTATCACCAATTATTACACCTCGGTAATATTTGAGATAATCATACTTGTCATTATGCTGTATGCCGTTAAAAAGAACCGGTTCATCCTCAGATCATTCCTGCCTGAAGGGTCCGCGAAAGATTTCCCTGTCCATGCAGTTGAGGACACCTATGTTGCACAGAACAGAAACTCCGTAAAAATGCTGCTGATCGGCGCCGTTCTCGGCTTCGTCACCAATTTTACCTGCATTCTGTGCGCGCTCGCTCACGGTGATATCAAGCTGTATTTCGATTTCAGTGCTTCCCAGCTGCCGGTCCTCCTCTTCGCTCTTCTGTCTGTATTCATTCAGAGCACCGGTGAAGAGCTGTGGTGCAGAGGCTTCCTGTATGAAAGGGTCCTTATCCACTATCCGCTCTGGGCAGCTATAATTGTCAACGGCACTATTTTCGGCCTGATCCACTCATTTAACCCGGGCGTAAGTGTCCTGGCTATCGCCGGCATTGCTGTATGCGGTGTTTCATACTCGCTCGTGCGCTGGTATACCGGCAGCATCTGGGTTCCTATGGGGATCCACACTTTGTGGAACTTCACGCAGAACTTCCTCTTCGGTCTGCCTAACAGCGGACTTGTCTCAGAAGTGTCAGTATTCCACCTCGGTGCTGCTAACGGAATGAGCAACCTTATCTATGACTATGAATTCGGTGTAGAAGCTGCCATTCCGGCTTTGCTGACCGACCTGGCTCTCGGCATTGCAGCCTTGCTTCTTGCCAGAAGAGACGGCAGGCTCGGGGAACTTAGCCTCAGTTATGAGAAGATGGCAGCAGCAAAGAAAGCAACAGCAGTTACAGAGACCGCAGCTGAGACGGATCAGTAAAAGACAAAACCAAGGGGAACCTTATACTCTTGCTGACAGCGACATGCAAGGCCGCAGGTCAGCAGCAGGAAGCCGCAGAACGCGGCTTTTTTCATGCGATACACAATAACTTTTCAGCTTACCCTTCGGCGGATTGGGGTTTGAGTTATGCCTTGGACACTGGTTTTCATGCGATACGCAATAACTTTTCAGCTTACCCCTCAGTGGCTTAGAGCTTGAGTTATGCCCTGAGCACTGTTTTTCATGTGATAATCAATAACTTTTTATCTTATCACTTGCGGATCCGGCTTCTGGGTTATAGCGTACAGCCTTTTATCGGCCGATTCCCAATAACTTTTCAGCTTACCCCTCAGTGGCTTGGGGTTTGAGTTATGCCTTGGACACTGGTTTTCATGCGATACGCAATAACTTTTCAGCTTATCCCTCGGCGGCTTAGATCTTGAGTTATGCCTTGGGCACTGGTTTTCATGCGATACGCAATAACTTTTCAGCTTATCCCCGGGTGGCTTAGAGCTTGAGTTATGCCTTGAGCACTGGTTTTCATGCGATACGCAATAACTTTTCAGCTTACCCCTCGGCAGCTTGGGGTTTGAGTTATGCCTTGGACACTGGTTTTCATGCGATACGCAATAACTTTTCAGATTACCCCTTGCAGATCCGGCTTCTGGGTTATAGCGTACAACCTTTTATCGGCCGATTCCCAATAACTTTTCACCTTATTCCCGGCAGACCGGGCCTCAGGGTTATTGCTCACAGTCTTTTTTCTGT
>CACYDX010000356.1 GCA_902773255.1 Oscillospiraceae bacterium | reverse complement strand
GCATAGGGAAAATCGTGGAGAGTACAGTCGAGCTCCTTTAGGGAGCAGAGCATGCCATCGGACTCTACGCCGCGGAGCCTGCCGCGCATTATCTTCGCACCTGTGGGAAGCAGTGAATCGTGCAGGGCGGCAGGCACCATATCGCCCACGTGGACGTTCCATGCGCCGGTGCAGATGGTGACGGGCTCATCTTTGCCGACATCGATCTTCGCAACCAGCAGATGGTCGGAATCCTGGTGCTTTTTCAGGGAGACTATCCTGCCTGCCACAACGTTCTTTATCTTCTGAGAGAGGTCCTCTGTGGTCTCCACTTTAGAGCCGGAGACACTCATCGCCTCTGTGAACTGCCTGTCGCCGCACTCGGAAAGGGGCAGGTCTATGAATTCATTGAGCCATTTTCTTGAAAGTATCATTTTCTTGTCCCCCTATCTCAGAACTGCTCGAGGAAGCGCTTGTCATTCTCGAAGATCAGGCGCAGGTCGTTTATCTTGTATTCGCCAAGAGCAAGGCGCTCAAGGCCCATGCCAAAGGCCCAGCCGGAATATACGTCCGGATCGATGCCGCATCCTGCGAGCACCTTCGGGTGGACCATGCCGGCGCCCAGGACTTCTATCCAGCCCTCTCCCTTGCACGTGGGGCAGCCGACGCCGCCGCATTTGTGGCACTGGATATCCAACTCACAGCTCGGCTCGGTGAAGGGGAAATGGTGCGGGCGGAAGCGGGTGACTGTGCCTTCTCCGTAGATCTTTTCAACAACGAGGTTCAGCGTGGCCTTCAGGTCAGCCATGGTGATGCCCTTGTCTATCACCATGCCCTCTATCTGGTGGAACATGGGAGAATGGGTCGCGTCCACCTCGTCCTTTCTGTATACCCTGCCGGGAGCTATCATCCTGATGGGAAGCTCCTTGGTCTCCATGGCATGGATCTGCATCGGGGAGGTCTGCGTACGCAGGAGAATAGAGCTGTCTTCAGTGAAATAGAAGGTATCGGTCCATTCGCGGGAAGGGTGCGCCTCGTCTATATTGAGCTTGGTAAAGTTATAGTCTGCCAGCTCCACCTCAGGCCCATCCACTATTTCGAAGCCCATGCCGATGAAGATGTCCTTTATCTGGTCGAGGACATTGTACATCGGGTGCTTGTGACCGAGGGACTGCTTTTTGCCCGGCAGCGTGACGTCCACTGATTCGGAGATGAGCCTGCGCTCCATCTTAAGCGCCGAGATGATCTTATTCCTGTCCTCGATGGCATCTTCTATATCCGCCCTGAGCTTATTGGCAAGCTGTCCCATCCTGGGGCGCTCTTCGGCAGAAAGGCCGCCCATCTGGCGAAGAATGGCCGTGAGCTCTCCTTTCTTGCCCAGGTATTTCACCCTGAGCGATTCCAGAAGCTCGGCATCCTCGCATTCGAGTATAGCTTTGAGGGATGCGTCTCTGAGTTCCTGCAGCATTTGTTTCATTATGACTCCTCCGTATAAACAAAAAAGCCTCCGTCCCCACATTAAGGGACGAAAGCAAATACTTCCGCGGTACCACCCGTGATTCGGCGCACGAGCGCCGCACTCGAAAAGCTTAACGCGCCTTATACGCCGGTGATTGGCCGGTGCTCCCGGGCGAACCAAGCGCAGCATCTCCGGGGAGGCTTTCAGCCGGTGACCTCCGATCTCTTTCGGGTGGAATGCGCTATTTTCCCGTTCTCAGCAATTGACAGGCATTAATATAACACATAGCAGTTCAAATTTCAACGGATATTTGACCGGCTGGGCAAAAGTGATATAATGGCAGAAAACAGCTGAGAGGTGAAGCGTGATGGACGATCTTCAAAAGCGGAGCTGGGCGGAGATATCCACGGAGAATATCCGGCATAACTACAGGGCAATACGCGCAAGGCTCCCGGAGGACTGCAAGTTTCTGGGCGTTGTCAAGGCAGACGCTTACGGCCACGGGGCGCTGAGGGTATCGCAGATACTGGAGCTGGAGGGAGCGGACTATCTTGCAGTCTCCTGCATTGATGAAGCCCTGGAGTTGCGGCAGGGCGGCATAAAGCTTCCAATCCTCATTCTGGGGCACACACCCAGGGAATACGTTCGCGTTCTGATAGAAAACGACATAACGCAGACCGTCACCTGCCTTGCAAAGGCGCTGGAATTCAGCGAGGAGGCAGTGAGGCTCGGAAAAACTCTGCGGACCCACATCAAGGTCGATACCGGGATGAGCAGACTGGGCTTTCTCTGCGCGGATGAATACTTCGGTGAGGGCGTGGCAAACATCATAAAGGCCTGTTCCCTGCCCGGGCTCGAAAGCGAAGGCATATTCACCCACTTCTCCGTATCAGATGAGGATGGCAACGAAAACAGGGCCTATACGCTCAGGCAGTTCAGCCTCTTCACCTCAGTGATACAGGCCCTGAGGGATACGGCCGGCATCGCTTTCAGAATAAGGCACTGTGCAAACAGCGGCGCCGTCGTCAACTACCCCGAAACATATCTCGACATGGTGCGCCCCGGTCTTCTGCTCTACGGCTATGGAGACAACACCGGCACTTTCGGCCTGAAACCATGCATGAGGCTCGTTACCACCGTGAGCACTATAAAGTATTACGGCAGCGGGACGGACATCAGCTATGGCCGGCATTACACCACAGACAAGCTTACGAGGATGGGCGTTCTCGCCATAGGATATGCCGACGGACTGCCCCGGGCAAGCAGCGGAAAATGCAGCTACGCCGTGAAAGGCGGCTTTGCACCGCAGTGCGGAAGCATATGCATGGATATGTGCATGGCGGACCTGACGGGGCTGGATAAAGTTGATTCGGGCAGCGAAGTTGAGATCTTCGGGCCCGGAAACGACATATACTCCATTTCCGAGGCCGCCGGGACCATCCCCTACGAACTCCTCTGTGCAGTATCCAAGAGAGTTCCGAGAGTTTATAAATGAATAGAGTGTCACACTGAGGCAAAGCTGAAGGATCTCTCAACGAAGAGATTCTTCACTTCGTTCAGAATGACAGAGAATAAGAAAGCCGCGCCCCAAAAGGGGGCGCGGTTGACTTTCTTAGGGAGGTTTATTGGTTTATGCTTCTTTTGCCTTGGCCTGAGCGTT
>CACYDX010000355.1 GCA_902773255.1 Oscillospiraceae bacterium | reverse complement strand
AGCGGAGATGCACAAAAAACGGACTCATTTTTGAGCCCGTCTATGCAAAGCTGTGGATATGTGATATAATAAATCTGTTGCTTTATTGAAATGCGGCGCCTACGAAAGCGGCTGCTGATGCCGTGTCCTGCCGCGAGATATGAAAGGTCAGACCAAATTGAGCGATATAGATAACGATCTGTATGATCTGCCGGAGAACACCGGCGATGATCCCGGGGAGATCCCCGGAATCGACGAGGAACTGCTCAATATAACAGAATATGATGTTTCTGCGGATCTGGAAGAGGAACCTGCCGCAGAGCTTGAGTATGCGTTTTTTCCCGAAGTCGGGGAGGAAACGCTTGCTGTATCAGAGGTTAATGCTCCCGAAAAAACCGAAGATGAAGCAACCGAAGCGATCGGAGGGGAGAAGCGCGGGAAAATGTCCGTGCACGTACAGAAGCTCTTGCGAAGGTTGAAGCTCCCGCGCGGATTAAAGCTCCCGCACGGATTAAAACTCCCGCACGGATTAAAACTCCCGCGCAGATTGAAGCTCTCGCGTAAAAAGCTCATAATACTGCTTGCCTCGGTACTGGCAGTATTGGCGCTGTTTCTGGTTCTGATCTCTGGCGGCGGCATGAAAAAAATAGTCAACAACACCCGCCTCATGCATGCGGCGAGGGTGCTAAAAACGGATATCAAAGATCTGGGAAAAGATATTAAAGCTCAGGAGACGGAAAAAGCGGTATATTCTCACCGGAAAATGCAGCAGGATATAGTCGATATAAGGGATATCCTGAGCATGCCCTTCTGGAGCACAGCCGGTGCATTGCCACCTGCAAAGAGTAGGATAGATGATGTCAAGGCGCTTCTGGATATAGCGGACGAAGCTGATGAAAAGATCATCGGGCCGCTGGTCTCGCTTATGGCGAAGTGCCCTCTTTCAGAGCTTAAGACCGATGCTGGCCTCAACGATGCAGCCCTTCTCGATTACCTCAGACTTGTTGACATTGCCATTCCGGAGGCAAAGGATCTGGCGGTCCGGCTGGAACCGCTCGAACTTGAAAAGCTCGACAGCAGTCTGAAAAAAGTGGATGCGGCCATGGGCGATATCATCGCAGCGCTGGAGGCGGTTGAAGAGGCGGATAAAACCGTTATCAGACCCCTGATCTCGCTCATGGAGGAGTGTCCTGTCTCAGAGATCAAGACAGATGACGGTCTGAACGAGGACGCCATTGTGAAATATATCAGGCTGTTCGAGGATTCCCTGCCGGAAGGGGAAAAGCTTTTAAGCAGCCTGAAATCACTCGACCTGAGCAAACTGCTCAATAAAAAAGAAGCGGCAAAGATAACGGAAAAGCTGGATCTTGCCGGGAACCTTCTGGATATAGCCGCTCTGGCGGACAGGACCATTATCAGCAGGGCGCTCCCTGTCCTGGAGAAATATCATATCTCAGACCTGAAAAAGGACGGCGGTCTGAATATAATTATCGCGCTGAAATATCTCGATCTCTGCGAGGAACTCCTGCCCGGGGCTAACGAGCTGGCGGACAGCCTTGAGACCTTGGATCTGAGCGGAATAGATAGCAGCGGACGAATAGCAGAACTGATCACTTTATTTACGGATACCGTTGAGCTCGGGAACGAGGCGATAAGACTGCTGCCGATCGCCAGGGGTGTTATCGGCGACGGCTCCGACAGAATGCTCCTGCTGGTTGCGCAGAACAATTCGGAGATCCGCTCCCTGGGGGGCTTCCCGGGCCAGGTGGCTACGATCACGATAAAAGACGGCATAATGAAATTAAACGAATTCGGAAGCTGCTGGAAGCTGTTCTCAAAGTACCCGCCCAAAGCCGCAAGACCTACTGCTCTTGAAAGAAAGATTTTTTACGGCATGTGGGTCTCGCGTGATGCTGAGATATGTCCTGTTTTTGAGAGAGTTGCCCTTATATGGGCGGAAGCCTATGGCAAAAAGAACAATGTGCATATCGACGGGGTCATTTCCGCAACACAGCTGGTTTTTGAGAAATTCCTTTCGTTCCTCGGCAGCATAGAGCTTTCCGACGGCACCGTTATGACCGGTGACAATGCTATGCGGGTTCTTTGCCATGACCTGTATTGGAAATATTTCACATCGGAATATTCGACATCTAAAGCCAACAGGATCACGGACAGGCTGTTCAATGAGATCGCTTCAAAGACAAAGGATCTTGCGATCTCGGAAGTAAAGCCCTCCAATCTCCGGAATTATTATGAAGCGCTACTTGACGGAATGAATGACAGAAGTATCCAGGTCTGGGTAAGAGATGAAGAGGTCCAGCAGCTTATCCGTGATGAGGGATGGAATTCACACCTTAACGATGATCCCGAAAATCCCGAGATCGCGGTATATTTCAGCGCCAACAGCGGCGGAAGTAAGAATTCATGGTTCCTGGACGTCGATGCGGAGCTTTCGGAGCCGACCCTGAATGAAGACGGCTCCCGCTCATATGAGTTCAAGGTCTCTTTCACGAATACCATAACCGAGGAAGAGAAGGAAACACTGACGGAATGGATACTGGGCAAGGCGGAGGGCGACGTAAGCGGCTTCATTTTTCTCTTCGGTCCCGCGGGGGGTACCATCACAGATTATCACGCGACCACCAACTTCAAAAAATCCAAGTGGACCTATATGGGCCTTGAGTGCTATAATACCCAGGCGAGGATCAAAAACACAAGTCCGCTGGTGATAACCTGCACGATCACCGCCGCTCCCGGCGTGGAGACAGTGCCGATCATCCGGCTGCCGAATACTCTTACCAGATACAGATGATATAAATGCGCTGTATCAGTAGAATACACTGACTTATCAGATTTGATGCTTATTACTGAAACGATATTGATGATTGAGGAGGTTCTTATAAATGCTGCAGACAAACAGGCGCTATAAGGTGCTCCTCAATATGATGTTTGAAGCGGGTATCATTTTTATATCATATAAAATTGCCACTCTTATACGTTTTTTTTTTTTTTT
>CACYDX010000354.1 GCA_902773255.1 Oscillospiraceae bacterium | reverse complement strand
GGTCATAGGTATATCAGTGACCATATTGATGGCATTCTTGATCCACTTGTTTCTCAGATGAAGGATGCCGACCGATGCGGCTGTGCCCATAACGGTGCTCACGACCATCGCGCTCACAGCGAGCAACAGAGTGTTCCTGACGCTCTGCAGTGTAGGTTCGTCGTTCAGCAGTTCTCTGTACCATCTGAGTGAGAATCCGGAGAATACCGAAAGGCTCTTAGCCTCATTGAAAGAGAATACAAGGAGTATCGCTATAGGAGCGAAAAGGAATATAAAAATGAGTATCGTATAGATCTTGGAGGAAGTTTTCATAGCGCATCTCCTCCTCCATATACGCGGTTGTTGGTGAATTTTTTCATAAGCGCCATAACTGCGAGCAGCACGATCATAAGGATGAATGAGATAGCTGCCGCAAAATGAAGGTTGTTCGCCACAAACTGGCCTTCTATAGCGTCGCCTATGAGGAAGAACTTGCCGTTGCCGAGTTTCTGGGAGATATAGAATGTGCTTACAGAAGGAATGAGCACCATGGTTATGCCGCTCAATACGCCGGGAAGGCTGAGCGGGAAAATCACGCGCTTGAGTATACCTGCGCTGTTGCAGCCGAGATCCTTGGCCGCTTCGATCAGTTTAACATCCATCTTTGCCATTATCGAGTATATAGGAAGCACCATATACGGCAGATAGTCATATACCATGCCGATCACAACTGCACTTTCGGTCCCTATAATATGTATCCTCTTAAGGCCGATAAAAGAAAGGAAGCTGTTGAGAATACCGGTGTCCTGAAGAATGGTCATCCATGCGTAGGTCCTTATAAGGAAGTTCATCCACATCGGTATCATGATAAGAATCATCATGATCTTCTGACTGCGCTCCCGCGCTCTCGACATTATGTATGCAAGAGGGTATCCGAGCAGCAGGCAGATCACCGTGCTGATGAAAGCGAGCTTAAGGCTTCTCCAGAAAATGAGAAGATACGTTCTTACTTCATTGCCTTCGACCTTGCTTTTTGCAGTAAAAAATCTGGAGATGTTATCGAAAGTGAAGTTAAAGCTGTTATCGGTGAAAGCGTAGTAGGCAACGAAGATAAGGGGAACTATAATAAACAGCGCGGCCCAAAGTGAATATGGGGCAAGAGAAAGCCTGGTTGTCAGACTGCTTTTTCTGCTCATGTCCCATCACCTTCCTCTTCGGGAGGGATGGAGAGCTCATCGAGTTCGTTGGAGAAGGAGGAATAGTCACCGAACATGCCGGAGTATTCGCTCTTCTTCATTATGTGGATGGCATCAGGTTCTATGTAAAGACCTATATGCTCATCAACATCTACGAAATCGGTAGTCTGTATCATCCACTTGAAACCGCCGATGTCAACTATGACCTCATAATGCACGCCCATGAATGTCACGCCGGTGACAACGCCGGTGAGCATGCCGTCGCTCTCTTTGACAATGTCAACATCCTCGGGACGCACAACAACGTCGACGGCTTCGCCGCGTCCGAATCCTTTGTCGACACATTCGAACACATGTCCGGAAAATCTGACCTTGAGATCTTCGAGCATAACGCCGTCGAGTATGTTGCTCTCACCGATGAAATCAGCAACAAAAGCGTTTACAGGCTCGTTATATATATCTATCGGAGTGCCGATCTGCTGGATCCTGCCCTCGGACATGACAACTATCGTATCAGACATGCTCAGAGCTTCTTCCTGGTCGTGAGTAACGAAGATAAAGGTTATTCCCGTGGCTTTCTGTATCTTTTTGAGCTCCTGCTGCATATCTTTTCTAAGTTTGAGGTCCAGAGCACCGAGAGGCTCATCCAGCAGTAGAACTTTTGGTTCGTTAACGAGAGCTCTTGCGATAGCCACGCGCTGCTGCTGACCGCCGGACAGACTGGTCACGCGTCTTTTTGCAAACCCTGAGAGCATGACGAGATCGAGCATCTCATGAACTTTTTTATCTATCTGATCTTTTGGCATTTTCTTCTCGCGGAGCGGGAAGGCAACGTTCTCAAAAACATTCAGATGCGGGAAAAGAGCATATTTCTGGAATACAGTATTTACATGGCGCTTGTGGGGAGGAACATCGTTTATCTTCTCTCCGAGGAAGATAACGTCTCCTTCGTCAGGTGTTTCGAATCCGCCGATCAGTCGCAGCGTTGTAGTCTTACCGCATCCGGAAGGCCCGAGAAGGGTAAGAAATTCGTTATCATATATATCAAGGCTGATATTATCGAGCACCTTGTCTCCGTCAAAGGACTTTGAAATATTTTTCAGTTCGATTATCTTCTTCATATGCTCATACTCCGGTCTGAAAGATAAAAGGGATATGCACATCCGGCATATCCCTTGTTGATACGTATTTTTGCTCACTCCACGATAATAAAGTGAAAGAGCATTATACTATCGGTTTCAGAGTCTCTTAAAGCAAAGATGCTTACCTACTCTTATTGACCATTTCACAAGTTTTATGCCGTCCGGCACGCGGTTATAAAGTAACCAACTTATAAAACTGAGCTTTTAACTCAATCAATAAGGCAACTGATGTTGCCACCGCATTAAGCGGTTCATTCGGCATTCGACCCGGCTGTCCGTGTGGCCTTGGCTCAAAGAGCGGTCGTATCATGCTTTGGATAGACCCTTATATATCCAATAGTC
>CACYDX010000353.1 GCA_902773255.1 Oscillospiraceae bacterium | reverse complement strand
TCGAGAAGACAGAGCACAGTTTCGGCGACTGGGAAGTAACAAAGGAGCCCACCTGCACTGCGGAGGGAGAGAAGGCGCGTACCTGCACCGGCTGCGGAAAGACCGAGACAAAAGCTGTCGGGAAGACAGAGCACAGCTACGGCGACTGGGAAGTAACAAAGGAGCCCACCTGCACGGCGGAGGGTGAAAAGGCGCGTACCTGCACCGGCTGCGGCAGTACTGAAACAGAAAAAATAAAGAAAACTGAACACAAGTTCAGCGACTGGAAAGTTACCAAGGAAGCCACCTGCGAGGAAAAGGGCGAAAGGATCCGTGAATGCGCAGGCTGCGATAAGACCGAGAAGGAAGAGATCAAAGCCAAAGGCCATGACTTTGGTGATGATTGGATCTGCAAAGTCTGCGGAGCGGTGAGTAAGGACAAGCCTGAGGAAAAACTCATTACCATTACATATACCGCCTCCGAAGGCGGCAAGGTGAGCGTTTCCTCCGAGACTGTAAATGTTCTCGATAAAAAAGCCGCTGCTAAAGGTTCAAAGGCCGAGGCGTCCGTGGGAGACTGGTATTTTACCAACTGGACCGATGCCAAGGGCAAGGTGGTATCTAGGGATCCCGGATTTGCCCCGTCTGTCGATAAAAAGTCCGGGGATATGGCCTTTACGGCAAATTATGTGCTGATGCCTGCATCCGGCAGCACTGTAAGCGCTGATGGCGCCACGCTTTCATATAGCTGTAAAGCCGGCACATTCCCTGACGGGACGGAGATTTCTGTCAGTGCTCTCAGTACTGAAAAAGCAAAGGAATTTGTAGCAAAGGCCACCGGGAAAAAGATCGTGGATGCCGTTGCATTTGACATTACATTCTCCCATGATGGTAAAGCCGTTCAGCCTGCCAACGGAAACGGTGTTGATATCAGCGTGAATTTCCGGAAACTGGAAGGAACGAACCCTGTGTTTGTGCACGAAGGCTCCGGGACAAAGAGCGGAGGCACTAAAGGCTCAGCCACCAACAGCAGCGCGGAATTCTTTGCCACCCACTTCTCCATCTATGCCGTCGGCACGGAGGGATATTACCGGCGTACCTATCTGTTCTATGATAAAGCAGGGACAGAAGTTGTAAGCAAACAGACGGTCAGAGAAAAAGAAAGCCTGTATGATCCTGGAGTTTCTGGGATCGGCGAAGGCGAGGAGTTCCTCGGCTGGATACTTAAAGGCAGCGATCCCGAGACTGCCGATCCGAAGACCATTGACGAACTGAACGCGGAACTGGCGTCTGTCGCGTTTACAGAGGATGAGACTCTGGAATATGTTCCGCTGCTAAGAGAGACCGGCGGGGATACGGAAACAGAGATAACCGTTAAATATGACCTTAATGGCGGCACAGGCACCATTCCCGACCGTAAATACAAGGCCGGTGACACCGCTGTTGCGGCTGCGGCTCCCGTTGCGCCTGAAGGCAGAAAATTCATGCATTGGGCCTATGGCGGCGGAAAGAAGATCGCGGCAGGCGGTAAGTTTAAGGTCGACGAAAACGATGCCGAAGAAAACGTAATTACGTTGAAAGCGGTATATGAGGAGCTTAAATATACATCGATAACATTTGACGGCAACGGCGGTACGATCAACGGAGAAACACAAATAACAAAAGGGCCGATAACCGTCAACGAGGCTGTTGATGTTCCGTCCGCGTCAACGCTTGTCCGTAATGGATATGTGTTCACCGGCTGGAATACAAAGGCTGATGGGAACGGAGTGCCTTTTCCTGCAGATCAGGCCCAGATAGCGGCCGATAATATCGATGCATACGGAAATCCGAAAGATAATATTCTGTATGCTCAGTGGAGAGAGATACTGTCGATCACGGTAACTGTGATAGGCGGCGCGAAACTCGATGGTAATGAGATCGATAATGAAACCGGCATCGTCCAGGTTGTCTATGACGGTAAGGAGCACCGCATAGATGGATATACCGTAATAGCAAAAGACTCGGACAATAATATAATAACCGATTATAAAGCAACAGACGTCTCAATCACCAAAAAAGCCTCAGCAAAGGGAACTGATGTGAACGAACCGGATGATTATTGTATGGGTGTCACAAAAGATCATTGTGTCAACCTTAATAAAAATTATAATGTAACATTTGAGGTGAAGGACGGCACACTGAAGATAACGAAGAGACCGGTAACGCTGAAGTCTGAAACAGCAAGCAAGACTTATGACGGAAAAGCGCTGAAAAAACCAACTGTTACCGGTGGAGAAGCTTTCGTCTCCGGAGAAGTGACGGAGCTCAAGGCCACGGGTACTGTTACGAATGTGTCCGAAGGTGAAGTAGCAAATAAGATCACTTATAAAACGGGCGATAAGTTTAAAGCGGGCAACTATGACATAAAAAAGAATGAAGGCACGCTGAAGATCGACCCGCTCAAGGTGACAGTCACTGTTACCGGTAAAACATCCAAAGTGGATTACGATGGTAAAGAGCATAAGGTCACCGGCTACGTACTGAAGGCGACTGACAAACTGTACAAGGAATCGGATCTCACATTCAGTGGAAAAGCTGAGGCAAAAGGCAAGAATACCGGGACCTATCAGATGGGCCTCAAGGCCAGCCAGTTCAAGAACAAAAATAAGAATTTCACTGTCACCTTTATAGTTAATGACGGCAAGCTCATGATAGTGCAGCCTAAAACAATAGTGATAACGGTGAACGGCCGTGTCGGAGTTAAGACCTATAATGGCAGCTACCAGTCTGTTGAAGGCTTTGATGTTGTAAAAGTAGAAGGGGCGCCGAAAGGAAAAGAGTCGTCAATAACAAAACAGGTCAGGCTTAAGGACGGCTACAAAGCAAATACCGGCGGCTGGAGACCTGTAGGCACATATTATATGAACCTTACTGCCGATTACTTCAAGCCCATTGCTGTAGATGGTTATAATGTTGTGTTTGCCGTTAATGATGGCTGCATGGTGATCAATCCTGCGCCTGTAACTGTAACCGCCGACAGCATTACAAAAATAGCCGGAGAAAAGGATCCTGTGCTTAAGGCCAGGGTGACCGGACTTTTCGGGAATGATACTATCAGCTATACTCTTAAGCGTGAGTCGGGCGAGAATGCCGGGACTTACAGGATAACTCCTACAGGGAATGTCAGACAGGGACAGTACACTGTTACTTATATATCCGGAACACTGACGATCACTGATCGCTCGGTGTCACCCTCAAAGACGTTTGCCGATCCGTCGTCACCCGGAGATCCGTCCGGGACTTCGCCTGAAACCTCTCCGAAACCCTCGACAGAGCCGTCAGAGGCTCCGGAAACCGCTCCGTCAGTCCCGACTCCTGTTATCGTTGATGTCACCGAGCCTGAGCCCGGTCCTGACAACGGGCAGGAGCCTGAAGAAAAGGCTGAATGGTCACTGCTTAACCTGCTCCTCGGCATTGTAACGACAATCGTTGGCGCGGTGACAGGACTGAGCATGCTTGATGAAAGTGCGACAGGAACAGCAGGCACGGAAAAAGGCGCCGTCTCATTGAAGTGGAGCAAACTCTTTGGTTTGATACCGGCAGCGGCGTCGGTAATAACCTTCCTGCTCACAGAGGATATGAGCGCAAAGCTTGTGTTTGCGGATAAGTGGAGCATACTTATGATAGCCTATGCGATAGTCGGCGGTGTGACAGCATTCTTCACCAGAAATAAAAAACCTGATAAAAAGTGATCAGGTACTTGTTGCAAACAGAATAATTAAACCCTAACGGCGGCAGGAAAACCTGCCGCCGTACTTATTTATGCAGTTATGGGTATATGCTTTTATGGCTTTATCAGGCCCTCCAGCGTTTCGTACAGCGCATCCGGCTGGACCGGCTTGGTGAGGTGGGCGTTGAGCCCTGCCTGCAGCGAGCGCTGCACGTCTTCGTCGAAGGCGTTGGCCGTAAGTGCGATGATCGGGATGTTTTTTGCGTCCTCTCTGTCCAGAGCGCGTATAGCGCGTGTTGCTTCTAGTCCGTCCATTACCGGCATGCGCATATCCATCAGGATAGCATCGTACCTGCCGCTGGGATTTGCGGAGAATTTTTCAACGGCTATGCGCCCGTTCGCCGCAAGGTCAACTTCCATCTCCCTCATTTGCAGCACCATCGTCATGATCTCCGCATTAACGGGCATGTCCTCCGCCAGTAATATGCGGCGTCCCTTGAGCTCGGCCTTTGCTGCAGCCTCTCCTCTCAGCAGGTTCTTCTTCTGGAGCGCAGACTTGAACTCATCCAGTACCGCCGCTGCAAACAGAGGTTTTGCAAGGAAGCTGTCCACTCCCGCCTGCACCGCCTCGTCGAGGATATCATCCCAGTTATAGGCTGTGAGGATAACGATCGCGGAT
>CACYDX010000352.1 GCA_902773255.1 Oscillospiraceae bacterium | reverse complement strand
CGGCACGCAGTCTTGCTTCGAATATCCTGTATGGGATAATGAGGAACTCAATGATTTCTCAGTAACCGGGTTAATGGAGCTCATAAAGGGGAGAAAGACCTCCCCGAAGGAAGGCTCATATACTTCTTATCTATTTGAAAAAGGGCTCGATAAGATACTGAAAAAGGTCGGCGAAGAGGCCACTGAGGTGATCATTGCCGGCAAGGCTGAGGATAAAAAGGAAACGGTTTATGAGATAGCCGATCTTGTTTATCATGTTCTCGTGCTGATGACGGAGGCGGATATCAGTATGGAGGACGTTCTCAGGGAACTTTCCTCAAGACATGTTGTAGACCATAAAGTAAAGCAGGAGAAAATGACCTGATGATTCGAACAGACCTGCATATGCATACAACTTACGGCGACGGCAGAAACACGCCGGAGGAAATGGTGCTCGCCGCCCTCTCAATGGGGATGGAGTGCATAGGTTTTTCAGAACACAGCAGTGTACCTTTCAACCCAAGGGAAGGGATGACCGGGGACAGTGTCCGGATGTATATCGATGAAATAGCGGGACTGAAAGAAAAATACCGCGGCAGGATAGAGATCCTCTGCGGCATTGAGCTGGACTATTGGTCCGAACAGGATGCGTCGGCCTTTGATTATATTATCGGGTCGGTCCATTATTTAAAGAAGGACGGGGCATATTTTGCGATCGACGATAGTCCGGAGATATTGAAGAAGGCTCTTGCAGATCACTATAACGGAGATTTCCGATCACTGGCGGAAGACTATTACGGCACCGTCTCTCATGTGGCGGAAAAGACGGGCGTGGACATAATTGGCCATTTCGATCTCATTACGAAATTTGCTGAAAAAGCTGTAGAGATCGATACAGGCGATCCGGAATATATTGCTGCCTGGCAGCAGGCGGCCGACAGGCTTTTACCGCTCGGGAAGCCGTTTGAGATCAATACCGGGGCGATTTCAAGGGGATGGCGCAGTTCTCCGTATCCGGATAACAGGATCATTGATTATATCCGTCAGCGCGGCGGCAGGTTCATCCTTTCCAGTGACAGCCACAGTTCGGATACCATCGCCTTCGGATTTGAAAGATACGAATACCTTCTGTGACCCGAAAATCTTCTTCGGATATGATTTGCAGCGGGAGAAATGTATATGGAAACACTTATAGAACTGTATGACAACAGGCCTTTGGAAAATGTGCTGGCCACAGAGATGTTCAGACCGCAAAGGACCGTTTTCGTCTGTCCAGAGGAGATCACTGACAATAAGGAACATAAGCGAAAAATAAAGAGATATCTGAATCACCGCGGGATCGATACGGAGATAATCTTCAGGCGGACGAGACTGTATAACGCAGGAGAGGTGCTCGCGGTGCTGCGCAGTATTACCGATAGCTATCAGGACTGTGCGATCGATATCACCGGAGGGACGGATGACGCGCTTTTTGCGGCGGGCCGCCTCAGTGCCGACAGACCGGATATTCCCGTTTTTACATACAGCCGCAGGAAAAACCGCTTCTTCAGCATCAGCAATGCCTCTTTCGCATCCGATCTTGAATGCCCGATCAGCTATAAGGTGGAGGACATCATCCTTATGGCGGGCGGAGCCCTTCATACAGGACGGGTGGATAATTCCATCCTGTCGGGATATATGGAGCGTATAGAGCCTTTCTACATGCTTTACATCAATAACAAACGGGACTGGGTCCGCGCGGTGGAGTATATCCAGCAGCTGTCCGCAACGAGACCTGATGCGGAGCCACCTCTTCACGTGCGCGGGAATTATTACCAGAAAGGAGAACGTGGAGGAAGACTTCCTGCTCCGGAAAAGATCCTTCGGGAATATGAGGAGATCGGATTCATCTCCGATCTGTGCATCGAAGCGGAAAAAGGCGTGGAGTTCCGGTTTTCCGACCTGCAGATACGGGCCTGGATGAGGGATGTCGGCAGTGTGCTTGAGCTGTATACATATAAGGTGTGCGTAGAATCCGGATCATTCGATGATGTCATCACAAGCGCAGTGGTGGACTGGGAAGGAGAATCCGGGAGAGTCAGTGTGTCAAATGAGATAGATGTTGTCGCGACCAGGGGAGTAATGCCGGTGTTTATCAGCTGCAAGACCTGTGATGTGAAAACGGAAGCCATAAATGAACTGAGCATTCTCCGTGACAGGTTCGGCGGAGAGATGGCGAGGGCTTTTCTTGTCACCACCGGAGCCTGCTCGTATATGGCAAAGAGGAGGGCAGCCGAACTGAGGATCGGAATTATCGACAGCAGGGATATAGCGTCAGGAGTGTTCAGGAAAACGATAACAGGCCTGAAATGAAAAGAGCCGCTGCTCAATACAGCGGCTCTTTCAATATGCTGTTATTCTATGCTTATCATGTAGAAGTATACCGGCTGACCGCCGTTTATAACGGTGATCTCAGCATCCGGAAAGTTGCCTTTGAAGGTGGTGGATACAGCCTCGGCATCCTCTTCATCAACGTCTTCGCCGTAATACATCGTGATGAATTCGGGATTGAGCTCGTCTATCGCCCAGCTGAGCTCTTTGAACAGTGTTGAGATGCTCGTGAAGCTCCCGACAAGCGTGCCGTCGAGAAGGGCCAGGTATTCGCCCGCGTGTATGGAGTGGCCGTCGAATTCGGAATCCCTTGCGGCATATGTCACCATTGCGGTGTGAACGGTGCTGAGACTTTCAGTCATGGCTTCCGTTATATCTTCCGGTTCACCTTCAGGCATAAAGTTCAGCATGGCGGTAACGCCTTGCGGAACTGTTTTTGAGGGGATGACGATGACCTTCTTTTTGCTTATCGGAACGCACTGCTCCGCTGCCATGATTATATTCTTATTATTTGGCAGGACGAACACGGTTGATGCATTTGTCCTGTTTATAACGGCGAGGATATCCTCGGTAGAGGGGTTCATTGTTTGCCCGCCGGTTATGATCCCGTCGCATCCGAGCTGACGGAACACATCTGCCATTCCTGCACCGGCGCATACGGATACCACACCGTATTCCTTTTCGGGTTCTGCAGGAACCTCGGAATTCTCAAGTTCTTTTTCTATCTCCTCCAGATCATCCGTGCTCTGGGCCTTTTTGCCTGCAGCCTGCTGCTCCGCCTGGGTGACCATGTTTTCTATCTTCGCAAGTTCGAGCGTGCCATATTTCTGCGCTTCCGTGAGAACTTCACCGGGGATGTCCGTGTGTACATGCACTTTGAATATCTCGTCATCTTCATTGACTACTATGCTGTCGCCTATAGTGTCGAGATAAGAGCGGAAAGCTGCGATGGAGGTTTCGGCCTTTTTATTAACTATGAATACCGTATCGAAAGCAAAGGTTATGTCCTCAATTCTTACGCTACTGAAAACATTTCTGCTCTCTGAAGCCTGTGCGGCCGTTTCATCAGGCATAACGAACTCACCTCTGAATGACTGGAGCATGGCGGAAAGGATGACACAGTAACCTTTTCCTCCCGCATCGATCACGCCTGCCTTTTTCAGAACGGGGTTCTGGTTCACGGTGTCCTCCAAAGCCTCCTCGGCGGCGACGACTGCGCATTCGAGCATACCGTCAAAGTCAGCACCGACATCGGCAGCTTTCTTTGCTGCAGCTGAAGCAAGGCGTGAAACGGTAAGTATGGTGCCTTCCGCAGGCTTCATAACTGCCTTGTATGCAGCGTCCACACCGTCGCACATGGCGCCTGCGAACTCAACTGCACCTGCCGAGTCCATACCTTTTAGCCGCTTGGAAATACCTCTGAAAAGCAGAGAAAGAATAACACCAGAGTTCCCGCGAGCCCCGCGCAGAAGCGCGGATGCCACACAATCTGCTGCATTGTCCAGTGAGGAGAACTCTTTCTTGTTCAGCTCGGTCACGGCGGTAGAAAGGGTAAGCCCCATGTTTGTGCCTGTATCGCCGTCAGGCACGGGGAATACGTTCAGCTCGTTTATTGCCTGGATATTGCATTGAAGTGCCGCGTTGGCACATATGATCATATTCTTGAATGCGTTCGCATCGATATAGTTAGTCAAATCAGCACCTCCGGAATGCCAGCATCAGAAAAGTACGGAATCATTTGATGATGGCGTCTATGAACACGTCCACATTCTTAACCGGGACACCTGTTGCAGACTCGAGTTTGTATTTGACCTCTTTTATTATGCTGGAAGAGACTGCCGCGATATTTACTCCGTGATCGACACCTATGTGCAGTTCAAGGGATACGGTATCATCTTCGTCATCATATTTAACAACTACGCCCTTGGACATCGTTTCTCTCTTAAGGAGCTGCCACGGGCCGCCTTCCTTAACACAGGCGACCATGCCTTTAACGCCGAAACAGCTGGTTGCAGCTTCCCCGGCAAAATAAGTGAATACTTCGTTATCGATACTGATATTTCCAGATTCACGGTTGATATTCAGCATTACCATCAGCCTCCGTCATATTTAAAGAAAGGTTCGTATGCATTGCCTGTAAAAGATCAAAAACAGTGCAAGTGATTATAATACATATAAGGAAAAATCACAAGTGAAATTATACCTTATAGGAATTTTTGCGCTTAAGAATGTGATAAATGACAAATAATCGGCAGATACCGCATCTTAAATTGGAATTGTTTCCGCATGGATGCTTTTTAAACGGCGCCAAGGCTTTTTTTGGTTTACTTTTATGATATTTGATGATAGACTATATAAGTCAGATTTTGCGTATAACCGAAAAAATTTTTTTATATGGAGATGATTTATAGAAATGCAGAGACACTTCAAATCTATGGACGGCAATACCGCTGCCGCCCATGTATCCTACGCGT
>CACYDX010000351.1 GCA_902773255.1 Oscillospiraceae bacterium | reverse complement strand
GAATACTTTTGATGTACTCGGATGTGTCGCCAAAATCAAAAGCCGCGAAAGGTCTGGATTTCCCATGTGCAGGAGCATCCCAGGTCAGGAGATTGTACTCTTGCTCAAATGCCGGGATCTGTCCATCAAACATACTGTGATCAGCAGTAAGCCCGTGGAGGAAGAAAAGCGTATCCTTCCCGGCATCCCATGTCTCCGACCGCCAATAGAAGACATTTCCTTTATGCGAACGCAGTATTTGTTCTTTCATATCCGTCACCCTTTATACTTTGTCATCGGCAAATATTAATTTGTACACTCAGTATTGGGATTGCGTTTTATGCTTTTTTTCGCAGTACTGATCGCTTTTTCCGAACAGACAAGACGACAAAGGTGACATCCGACGCATTTGGTGCCTAAAAGTATAGGTCTTCTGTCAGACAGATCAAACTGTATTGCCTGATGTCCCCCATCCATACACGAGATGTAGCATCTGCCGCATCCGTTGCAACGGTCATAGTCGAATACAGGGAATAATATGGTATCTCTTTCAATGCTTTGATGGTTTACAATCGATCCGGACGCACCGCCAATCATATCTTTGATTGATGAAACACCTTTGCTCTTCATGTATGCCTCAAGTCCTTCGATCAGATCGTCAATGATCCTGTACCCGTACTGCATAACTGCGGTCGTTACCTGCAAACTGCCTGCTCCGAGAAGCATGAACTCAAGCGCATCGCGCCATATTTCTATGCCTCCCATGCCGCTTATATGCATGTCTTTCAGTTCTTCACATCTTGATATGTCAGAGATGAATCTCAAAGCGATTGGCTTTACAGCGCTCCCTGAATATCCTCCGATTATAGACTTGCCGCTTACAGCCGGCAGAGCCACAAGAGTGTCGATATCTACTCCGGTAATGGAGTTGATGGTATTTATTGCTGATATACCGTCTGCTCCTCCGTGTTTGGCTGCCAGAGCCATCGGCACCATGTCTGCTACATTAGGCGTCAGTTTTGCAAGTACCGGCAGATTTGTTCCCCTCTTGGTCGCTCTTGTGAACCTCTCGATAAGCTCTTCGGACTGTCCTATAGTAGAGCCAAGTTGGTCGTCCTCCATATTAGGACATGAGAAATTGCATTCTATCACCGAAGCTCCCGCCTTTTCACACTTTGCGGCCAAATCACTCCATTCCTTCTCATTCTGTCCCATTATAGAAGCGATGATAACTTTTGCAGGAAACTCTCTTCTCAGTTGTTCGAATATCTGCATGTTCTCTTCGACGCTGTGGTCGGAAAGCTGCTCGATGTTTTTGAAACCGCAGAAGGCGTTTGAATGATGCCTTATTGCAGAGAATCTTGGTGAAGTTTCATGCTGTGGAAAGCTGCAGATGGTCTTGAACGAGACCCCTGCCCATCCTGCCTCAAAAGCACGTCTGCACATGTCATATGAGCTCGCGACCACAGACGATGATAGCAGGAACGGGTTCTCAAGTTTGACTCCGCATATATCCGTTGATAAATCCACCTTATCGATCTTAGATTTAGGCAGAACACGTGCATCTTCAGTTAGTTGAAGCATAAGGTTTCTGATGCCTACAGGACTTTTCTTGCCGTTTAGCACACAGGCCTTTTCGCATGGTGCGTTGCAATAGGTGCAGTTGCAGGTAATTCTCCTGACCGCGCCTATGTAATTTCTAAAAAACAGTGACCTCAGCATTCCCCCCGGGTCGGCCCCTTGAGGGCATGCCTTTGAGCAAACGGGATCGCAGCACAGGAGACACTTACTTGCCTCGGATCTGTCGTAAAACATCATATATTGTGGTACTTCAGCTTTCATAGCGATCATCTCCAGTCTGTTTGTTATTTTCTGATTTATTGTAGGTCTTTATACACAATGTAGAAGGTGTGGCCTTTTGGCAGATCTTTTAATTCACCGGCGACCTGATATCCGGCCTTTACGAAGAATCCGACATTCCAATCATATATTTCTTCAGAGATTATTTTAGTCGCTCCCTTTTCTTTTGCCTTCTTTTCAAAATGTTTTAACAACAGCGTTCCCAATCCCTGCCGGCGGTAGTCTTCATCCACCCAGATTTTCCAGATCCAGCCGGTATCGATTTCTGTCACTCCTGCCATAATCGCAGCGATGACTTTGCCGTCCTGGTTAATCAACTTTCTGTTGATCTTGATGTAATCATGTTTTATTTCAAGATGCTCTTTAGTGACATCCTCCCACCACTTTCGCTTTGCTAAGAAGTGGGGGCTTCTCGCTCAACAGTCCTTACGAACTGAGTATCGTCGTTATAAGGGCTCCTCAATTCGTGGTCCCCTTGTAACAAACACGAGCTATCCCCGTGTGCCCCACGGTTTGCATAAGGAAGGAACCGCGTTGCGGCAGGATGTCCTTATGCCCGTCCTTTTGTTTTGACTTATTTCTGCTATGAGGCTCTAAGCCTCGCTGCTTCCATTCTGATGTTTATTGCGGCATTCACGTCCCTGTCCAGTTCGCATCCGCATTCGCATCTGTAGATGCGGTCACTCAGTGCCAGATCTTCTTTGATCTTACCGCACTTACTGCATCTCTTGCTCGATGGGAAGAATCTGTCCACTTTCACCAGTTCCCCGCCCTGCTCCTCAAGCTTGTATGTGAGCATGGTCCTGAACATCCCAAAGCCATTGTCTGATACGCTCTTCCCAAAGTGCAGGCTCTGACTCATGGCTCTCATGTCGATATCTTCGACTCCGATAACATCATATCCGTTTGCGAGTTTCCGGCTCAGTTTATGCAGGAAGTCCTTCCTCTGGTTACTGATCTTCTCATGGACGGCCGCCACTTTGCATTTCTGTTTTGCATAGTTGCGGCTGCCCTTCACGCATCGTGCCAGCTTTCTCTGTTCTCTTGCAAGTTTTTCCTCTGACTTCCTGTAGTATTTCGGATATTCCGCTCTTGTTCCGTCTGACATGACCGCCAGTCCATCCATCGCATAATCTATGCCAAGATATCTCTTCTCTGTGCCGTTTGCTTGGTTTTCACTTTCAGGCATTTCAAACAGGATCGATGCATAGTATTTGCCGCTTGGTTCTTTGACGATCGTGACATTCTTCAGTTTCCAGTCATCCGGGATCTCCCGGTGGACTCTTATCTTTACCGCCCCGACCTTTGGCAGCCGGATCTTCTTACCCTCGATGCGGATATTGTCGTTCACGAGATTTGTCTTGTAGCTTCTTTTGCTGTGATGTTTGCTCTTGTATCTCGGATAGCCTCTTTCCGGCATCTTCCTGTGATCACGGAATGCTTTTTCAAGATCGAGCTGCACATTGCAGAGCGCGATCGAGTCGACTTCACGCAGCCACGGGAACTCCTTCTTGTAGACTGCCGGAGTTGACTTTATCCTCTCTCCAGTCATCTCGCTGAGTGTCCTGTCTGTCAGCATACGGTTATACAGGAACCGGCAGCATCCGAACGTCTTCGCAAAGAGTATTCTCTGTTCTTTATTTGGTTCGATCCGAAACCGCATCGCTCTGTTCATCGTTTTTCTCCCTGAGTCTCTATATACTGCCGGATCACCTCTATCGGCGCGCCTCCTGCTGTAAGCAGACAGTAACTCTGGCTCCAGAACGCTTCCTTCCACAGCTTCTCTCTGATCTCAGGATACTCTTTC
>CACYDX010000350.1 GCA_902773255.1 Oscillospiraceae bacterium | reverse complement strand
CGTTCTTGGTGAGCCCCCGCGGAAACTCCGCCCGCAGGCCGATGACGTTGACCTCTCTCACGATGATCTCCATTTTCGTTCCTCCTTTGTGTTATTTCTCATAGGGAGGGTTGTAAAAAATGTGAATTATTCTGCACCTTTTTCCGTATATGAATTGATTCGTCTTTAACAACATGATATAATCATAACAACACGGTATGTAATACTATTGTGAGGTGAAACGCAATGGCAGACAATCGCAAATTCGGGTTTCGTGATTTAAAAGGCCTGGCAAAGAAAGGGATTGATTCCATTGATGTAGACTCTGCGAAGGAGAAAGCCGTCAAAGCAAGTGAACGCATAGGCGAAAAGGCAGTTGAGATTAAAGAATCCGCGATGGCTGTGAAAGAAGACATCGCGGAAAAGCTGACCGAGCTCGACCGTATGCTGGAATCCTCTATTACCGAATACAACGACGCATACACTTTGATGAACGACAAAGGCGTACAACTCTTCGTGGAACGCACCAGAGCAGTTGACACCATCGCTTTTGTTGAAAACCTTGTCAACAGCATCGCAAACCGGCCGAAATCGTTCGATGCCGATTTTGAAGAGATCGACATGAACCGGAATCAATTTGTCAATTCCTGCGAGTTCGGGCAGCGTGAGCTTCAAGCGGCCCGCGAAGCTGCCGGAGGAGCAGGTGCGGGAATTGCTGCCGGGGCGTCTGTTGCGTTCATGGCGCCGACTGCCGCGATGTGGGTTGCCACGACTTTTGGAACTGCATCCACCGGTACCGCCATTTCCACCTTGTCCGGCGCTGCAGCGTCTAAGGCAGCACTGGCTTGGCTTGGAGGCGGTGCGCTCTCCGCAGGCGGCGGTGGCGTAGCTGCCGGGAATGCCCTGCTTGCGATGGCCGGGCCGGTCGGCTGGACGATTGCGGGTGCGACCCTGCTCACTTCGATTGTCATCTTCACAAGCAAGAAAACCAAACTGAATAAAGAGAAAAACGCTGAAATTGAGACCGTCAAAAAGAATACCGTCATCGTAAAGGAGCTGGATGCCGAAATCTATCAGATTCTCAAAGAGACCGGTGAGGTTCGAGATGGGCTCAACACGGTCTACATGCAATGTCTTGAGTTGTTCGGCAAAGACTACTCCGCTTTCACCTCTGATCAGAAAAAGCGCCTCGGGTCACTTGTAAACTATACCAAGACACTTTCCACTCTGTTCGGGAAAACGGTCTCTCCTGTTTCTGAAGAACCCGCCGAAGAGGCGGCTGAATGATGGACAATCCGGTGGAATTGATTCGAGAGCTGCCAATAGAGCAGTTGCTCGGTTCTTCAGCCGCAGAGCAGCTGGAAAGAATAATGGACACCGTCAGCACCGTTCAGCGCAGTCTCTTTGCTCTGGCTGAAAGCGGGGACACTGAGCAGTTTTCTCTTCTCAAAATCGGAACAGTCTTTCAGATTTTTCTGGTTGACACTCTTGCATCCGGGAAAAAAGCGGAAGAACTGACTGCCGACGACTGGAAAAACATTGCAAACAAGGTTGCTAAATATGCGGTTTTGGAAGATGGCCAAAGCTACAGCGAATTCGTGTTTGGCCTGTATGCAGATTATATTGATCTTTCCGAAAAGGTTCTAAAAGCAAGGGGCGTGACTGACGAGCGAACCGCCTCCGTCAAGAACATAGCAGATCAAATTCGGAATAACACAAAACTGTTCCGGAAGGATAAGATCACAGAAGTTCAGTATGTTGAGGATAACCTCTGGCTTTCTCTGGAGGCAATGATCAAGTGTCTTTCCCTGTATGTGACCCCCCTCATCGGCACGGAGTACACGCAACTGTTACAGTCCATCACCCAACTCGGATTTGAGTATGGACGTTATATGTTGTATGCAAAGGAGCAGGCAATTCTGCAGGCATACCTTGACAACCAGCGTATCCTCGACGAGCGGCTCAAAACAGAATATGAAGTGTATCTGGCTGAAGTCAATAGAAATGCCGAGCGATTCCAAAGCTTAATTGATACTGCTTTTGACCCCGGCCTGCACGAATCCCTGACAGAATCTGTTGCTCTGGCAAGAGCCTACGGTGTCAATGAAAATGAGTTACTAAAAACTGTAGAAGAAATAGATGACTTCTTCCTGTAGAAAAAGGAGACGCTTTTATGGCGTCTCCTTTTTATGTGCAGGCAAAGCGAACCGGCTAACGGTATCCGTCATCCTGAGCGTCGGCGAAGGATCTCACACGTTGCGATAGCAGACATTTGAGATCTTTCGACTCCGCTTCGCTCCGCTCAAGATGACATGACAGGG
>CACYDX010000349.1 GCA_902773255.1 Oscillospiraceae bacterium | reverse complement strand
GAAATCCAGATCCCCGAACGGCACTCTTCCCTCGAGACTGTTGCCCGATATGCATCTGTCGGCTCTCAGAACGTCATACATGTGCAGCTCGTCTATCCTCTTTTTCGCCTCTGCCTGAAAAGCCTCGGCCGAGGGAGCAAAGTCGGTGTATTTATAGCCGAAGAGCTCATCGGATATTTCGCCTGTCATCAGCACGCGGATATCCGTGTTTTCATGGATGGCCTTGCAGCAGAGATACATTCCGAGGCTTGCGCGGATCGTTGTGATGTCCCATGTGCCGAGCATCCTTATCACTTCGTCCAGAGCCTCGAGCACATCCTCTCTCGTCATGTGGAAAGCCGTATGCTCAGCGCCAATATAGTCCGCCGCGATCTGAGCATATTTCAGGTCTATCGGATCGATATCCATGCCTATGGCGAAGGTCCTTCTCTTCCTGCCGAGCAGCTTTGCCGAGATAGCGCATACAAGGCTCGAATCAAGGCCTCCGGAAAGGAGAAAGCCAAGAGGCGCGTCCGCATCCAGCCTTTTCTCCACTCCGGCTATCAGCTTCTCCCTTATCTTCGAGCATACGGTCTCAAGATCGTCCGGCAGGTATTCCTCCACCGTTGTGAGATCCGCATAACGGACGAAATCCCTGCCGTCGTAGTAATGTCCGGGCGGGAAAGGCATGATCTTTGCGCAAAGGTCTTCCAGATCCTGCGCCTCACTGGCAAAGGCGATGCCGCCGTCCGGGAAATACCCGTAATAAAGCGGTCTTATCCCTATAGGATCGCGTCCGGCGATCATAAGGTTCTTCTCGCCGTCATAGAGGACAAGGGCAAACTCCGCATCAAGATACTTAAACATCTCAAGTCCGTATTCCTCATAGAGAGGCAGGAGCAGTTCGCAGTCCGAACCGCTTACGAAAGAATAGCCCTTTGCTTCGAGCTCTTTCCTCTGCTTTCTCCAGCCGTAGAGCTCGCCGTTGCACACCACCTTGTTCTTCCCGCGGCTGAAAGGCTGCATGCCGCTTTCATGCAGGCCCATGATGGAAAGGCGGTGAAAGCAAAGCAGTCCCGAGCCAGCCTTTTCAATCCTCGTGTCGTCAGGTCCGCGCGATTTAGTCCGGTCAAAATAAGGCCTGATCTGCTCCTCGCTGTAGTACCCTGACATAAAACCCATTACACAGCACATTAAAAAAACACCTCCGAATAATATCTGCAGCTTCTCCATCCTCCAAAAGGACGGAAAGCTGCGCATCCGTGGTGCCACCTTTCTTACCGCCGAAACGGTCACTCGTCGGGGTCAGACAACCCCCTGCCCTTTAACGCAGAGTCTACGGCTCCCCTACTTGCTCAAAGCTTTGGGTTCGCGGCTCCGAAGTGTTACCGTTTGAAAGCGCCCGTACCGTGCTCTCACCCGCCACGGTTCTCTGTGACTGCATTCTTTCGCGGCCTGTCTTCATCCAAGCCTTACTGATTTACAAAAAAGATGTGTTGAGCATATCACATCGGCAATCATAAATGAAATATGTATATCTTTAGCTTTACCATATGATTTCGATATCATAAAATCTTGACTTTCTGAGCATGCTCTCATATAATTCCCGACATATTCAGAAGGCAACGGAACCCGGCGAACAGCACAGGATCCTTGCCGTCTTTTATTTTTTAACGGAGGTGTTTGTTATGGATATGTCGGTCTGGTTTCTTATCGGCGCAGTGCTGGTGTTCTTCATGCAGTGCGGCTTTGCCATGGTGGAGACAGGGTTTACAAGGGCAAAGAATGCAGGAAACATCATCATGAAGAATCTCATGGACTTCTGCATCGGCACAGTGATGTTCTTCCTTCTCGGTTACGGACTGATGATGGGCCAGCATGGCTCAGCCGGTCTGATCGGCCGTCCGGACTGGAGCATGTTCACTGACTTCTCCGGTTTCGACTGGTCAAATTTCGTTTTTCAACTCGTTTTCTGCGCCACAGCGGCCACCATCGTTTCCGGCGCAATGGCTGAACGGACCAAATTCGCCGCATACTGTCTCTATTCCGCCGTTATAAGTCTGCTCATCTATCCGGTAGAAGCCGGCTGGATATGGGGCGGAGGCTGGCTGAGCAGACTCGGCTTCATCGATTTTGCCGGATCATGCGCGATCCATATGGTCGGCGGTCTATCCGCTCTGGTCGGTGCAGCAATACTCGGTCCCCGCATAGGGAAATATACAAAAGGCCCTGACGGAAAGCTCACTTCCAATGCCATCCCCGGCCATTCCGTAACGCTTGGCGCACTGGGCGTATTCATACTTTGGTTTGCATGGTACGGCTTCAACGGCGCCGCAGCAACAGACGTCGGTGAGATGGCGAGGATATTCGGAACTACTACTATCGCACCGGCTGTTGCCACTGTTGCCTGCATGCTTTTCACATGGAAGAAAAACGGCAAGCCGGATGTGTCCATGTGCCTCAACGCTTCGCTTGCCGGACTTGTCGCCGTCACTGCAGGATGTGCCAGCGTCGATGCACTGGGAGCCGCTGTGATAGGCCTTGTTTCCGGAATCATAGTGGATCTTGCCGTAGAAATACTGGATATCCGTTTCCACATAGACGACCCGGTCGGCGCAGTTGCGGTGCACTGTGTGAACGGCATATGGGGAACTATCGCCGTAGGTCTTTTCGCCTGCAATGAAAACTACGGTTCAAAAGGCCTTTTCTACGGTGGCGGGCTTCGTCAGTTCGGTGTGCAGTGCCTCGGTGTTCTCACGGTCGGTATCTATACTGTATTGTGCATGATACTGGTTTTCAGGATCATAAAAAGCACCATCGGTCTGCGGGCAGGCATTGAAGAAGAGATCGAAGGTCTTGACGTTACCGAACACGGTCTTGCCAACGCCTATGCCGACTTTCTGCCCATAGAATCCACGCTCGGCATACATTCCGACGGCCCTGTAGATACAGAAGGACTTGTTCCATTCCCGCTCACTCTTTCCTCAGGACTTCGTGAGACTCCCGTAGGACAGAAGCGCTATACCCTTGTTCGCATCCTCTGCGATGAAGAGCGCTTCGGCACTTTGCGCGATACGATGGCGGGCATAGGCGTTACGGGAATGACAGTTACAAATGTTATGGGCTGCGGTACGCAGAAAGGAAAATCAGGCCAGTACCGCGGCATTGAAATGAGCATGCACCTTACG
>CACYDX010000348.1 GCA_902773255.1 Oscillospiraceae bacterium | reverse complement strand
TCTGTTGAACAAAGGGTTGTTGTCCGCTTTCAGCAGTTCTCCGTAGTTTTCAATGACATTCGATGGATCATATGTCGGCCAGCTGGCTATGGCAAGAGGTTCTCCCGTTTTTACATCGACCACGCAGCAGGCGGCCCCGGTTATCTCCCAGTAACCGTCGTTGAAGGTCCACATACCGAAGGCGGTCTGTTCAGCTTTTTTCTGCTCTCGGGTCCTGATCAGAGCCTGCACGCCGTTGTTCAGTATCCTTTCCACCTGTTCCTGCAGTGTAATGTCGATGGTAAGGTAAATATGATTACCGGGTTCAGGTTCCTGGGTATAAACCGTAGCCAAAACAGTCCCCTGCGGATTTTTGGTCTCCATGACTTCTCCGTCCCTGCCGTGGAGATAGCTCTCAAATGCGTATTCTATGCCGTCTTTTCCCACATATGCATTGTTGGCATATTCGAGCAGAGAGTATTTCTCATATTCAGCCTGAGTCATCAGTCCTACATAACCCAGAAGATGCGCGGCATATTCCGTCTTTACATCTCTCACATAGGCCCTGGTGACGTTGATGCCGACGAGTTTGCTCTCCATGATCGAGGTTATTAGCTGCATGCTCGCGTCCTGAACAAAGATATAGTCATCAGTATTGATGGCATACCTGACGTTGATGCCGTAACGTACGCCGGCTATGATCCTCATCTCTTCGGACGAGTAACTGTTGTCTATCTTATATCTGCCTCTCATGTAGCTGAGAAGCTCAACGGCGCTCGTATCCCGCGGAAGGCTCTTATCGTCGAAATACGCATTCAGCATCGTCTTCTGAAGGTCTGTCATATCCGTATACTCGAAAGGCGGAGCTGCAGTTACGGGCAGGTCGTCGGTATATGTATCGCCGTAGCGGCTGACGAGTTCGACGAGTTCAAGTATGGTTGCGTTCGGATCCTCGCTGTCAAAGAGCTTCGTTGTATCAATCTCAAGGTTATAGCATTCCTTGTTTGTTGCAAGAACACGTCCGTATCTGTCAAGGATATTGCCGCGGGCAGCCGTGACCGACTTTTTATCCGTGGTTATCTCATTGCTTCTGTTGTAGTAAGCCTCGCCTTCGATGATCTGCAGCTGATACAGGAAAACCAGATATACTATAACCAGTATCACTAACAATGCTATCATCGCGGCCAGCCTTGCCGAGTTAACAAGTTTGTTCATTTGTCGCCTTTCCGGATCAATTTATCCACTTCGCAGGGCCGAAATAGGAAAGTATAGCAGGAGGTATCGACCATAACACCTGCAGCACCACTGTGGGCAGCATGGATATCGACCAGGCGTCACTCAACGCTGTTCTCACCATCTGAACCACCGCAGTTACAGCAAGAGCCGCTATCGAAGTGAAAATAAATGCGAAAAATCTTCTGTTTATGAAGAACCTGCAGACAAAACCCGTTGCAAACGAGAGCACAGGAAACAGGACCGTGAACAGCACCACGTTCTCAACGAATGCCATGTCAGCAAACACACCGAGTATCAGTGCGAATACTGCGCCAGGAACCGGGTCTTCGAACATCCCGACTGCGACCACTGTAGCCGGAAGGAACATGCAGCAAACCCCAATCGGTCTTATCTGTGTAAGGAACATGGTCTGGAAGATCAGCACCAGGAGCATATACAGAGCATAACCGAGTATTTTTCTTATATTCAGCTTTGCAAAAAGCTCTTTCACCTGATGCTACTCCACCAATTCGAAATCTTTTATAATAAACACCTGCACAAGTGAATCAAAATCACATGTGGGTTCGATTATTCCGTATTCTATCTGACCTCCGGCCTCAGTCTGAACAGCGGAGATAGTACCTATGACCAGACCCTGTGGGAAAGCACCGCCCTGGCCGGATGTAAGAACGTCGTCACCCGCAAAAATCTGTGCGCCGTCTGCAAGATAGGTGAGCTTAGCCTGCTTTTTCTTCATGAGCGAGAATTCACCTACAACCATTCCGGAAGTCCCTGTCTCACCTATGAACGCTCCGACACTCATATCGACGTCTATCAGCGTGCTGACCGTGGCCCAGTTTTCTCCGAGCTCCGTGATCTGGCCGACCACCACACCGTATTCTGTAATAACAGGATCTCCGAGTTCAATGCCGCTTGATTTTCCCTTGCTTATGGTGAATGAAGATGACCAGTTGGAAGATGACCAGAGTACCACCTTGCTCGATTCTAGCACGTAACTAGAGTTCTTGTCCCTAAGGTTCAGGAGTTCTCTGAGCCTTACGTTCTCCTCCGAGGCTTCGATACCGTCTCGAGCTGACTGCTGTGCATCTGCCAGCTGTGCTCTGAGCGATTCATTCTCCGCCATAAGCGAATCATATTTATACAGATATCCGTAGATCGTATCGAACCAGTTCACAGTGGAACTGATGACCTTCTGCAGCGGCGAGGCGATAATGCCAGTGGCATTCTGCAGAAAGCTCACATTTCCGCCACGGGTTATGGAACTGACCGCGATAATAATGATCACGGCGAAGATGATTATGGCGATTCGTATGCCGTTTTTCTTCAGGTATTCTTTCACAGAAGCTTAACTCCCTGTTTTTTCAGCATTTCTCCCAGTCTGCATACCGGAAGTCCCATCACATTGAAAAAATCTCCATCGATGCGCTCGATGAACAGTGCGCCTATTCCCTGCGCACCGTATGCACCGGCTTTATCCATAGGTTCGCCTGTCGCTATATAGCCGGCTATTTCATCATCGGAAACATCCCGGAAAAACACTCTGCTTACTTCGTGCACCGAGGTCACCGATCCATCTTTTACTACCGTGATCCCGGTATAAACTTCGTGGCAGTTTCCCGATAATTCCCGGAGCATTGCTGCAGCATCAGCTGCGTCTGAAGGTTTTCCCAGTATTCTGTCATGCAGCCAGACAATGGTATCGGCGGCTATTATAACATCAGATTGTGAACATTTCTTTGCGACTTCAAGTGCTTTTGCTTTGGAAAGCCATTCCACCGTCATTGCAGGCCCGGCATTTTCCGGAATGACCTCATCACCCTGCGCCGGTATGACGACAAGACCTTTTGCTCCAAGCATCTCAAGGATCATTTTCCTTCTTGGAGATGAAGACGCGAGAACTATTGCCAAATCAGTCAACTCCCCTGTAGTATAATCCCCTTGTCAATACATTCGGCGTGTAATCCGACAAACCGAGATAACACTTTGCAACCTCCGCACATTCAAGAGGGCTCTCCGTTGTAAACATGAGCCTCATGCCCCAAGTTCCCGAAGAGAGGATGTCCTCTCTCTTATCCGCAAGATAGAGTTTATGGGCATTATAGATCACGTTCCTGCATCCGAATTCTTTCACTACAGGAAAAACAGAACCCATTCTGTCGGTAAGCTGCCCGGGAACCTGACAATTGCATCTGCCGGCACTCTCACGCATTATACACTGGTCGGATACCATCAGCGGCAGCCTTCCATATACGATAAGCTCGGTATCGAGCGGTTTTTTCATATCCTTGATCTGAGCAAGTCTCAATTCGAATGAAGCTGTGGCAGAAAGAAAGCCTGCTTCTTTAAGCACCTGAAGAGACCAGGAGTTGAAAGCGTTGAGCCCGAAATCACCTCTCAGCTTCATGCCTGCCTGTCTGGCCAGATACACATGTCCGAGATTTCCGACAAGCGCCTCATTCACGCCCATGCTGAAAAGCGTGGTCAAAGTCTCTTCGACTTCCGCGGCCTGATCATCCGTGATAACTCTCGGAAGCACTGCCACAGGTACAGTACCCTTTTCGATAAACGCTTCAGCCGCCTCATAATTCCTTAACAGTTCCTGTGCCGGAACATATAAATAGTCCGCCTTGAGCTCTGCAAGTTCAGGCGCAAGCTGCTCGGCAGTCCTGACCTGGAATATAGTGACAGGATCACCACTTACAGGTATGTTCTCCGGTGAGAGAGGAGCTTCAAGGCTCCTTCTTTCCGGGGGAAGCGCTCTTCTATCGGAGAGTTCACTCAGAAGTTTTCTTCTCAGCTCGTTTATATCAGAAACCGGCACATAAAGTCCCGGATCTGCCTTAGCCAGATCCTCGACACAGAGATACGGAGTCCCTCCGGTCTTGTACATCTGCTCTATAAGAAAATCCTTGCTTATACCCGCGTTTTTAGCCCGCTCCGGAACATGGCCCGCGGCAACAACTCTGTTGCCGTCGTTATCGAAGGCGATGGCTTTCAGTTCCTGTCCTTTTTCCGCTACTGTATAGAAATGGACCGGTACTCTTCTCAGCTCACCGCTGCCGTATTTTTTTCTTGCGTTTGCGAAAAGTCTGTCACTTTCCTTGTCCGGTTCGGAACGGACTCCGAACATATCGTCCTTATCACCGTTGAAGTAGCCCTGTGTGAAGCCGTTCCTTGAAAATGCTGTTTCAAGCGCCTGCATCTCGTCAGGCGAAGGCTGTCTTCTTTCCTTAATAGCTTTGGAATAAATTCCGGTAACAATACCGGTATATTCCGGTCTCTTCATGCGTCCTTCTATCTTTACACACGCAACACCGGCATCTTCAAGGTCTTTCATTCTGTCAACAAGGCAGCTGTCTTTCAGCGAAAGGGGATAATCATCCATTCTGCCTCCGAGACTGTACTGCATCCGGCAAGGCTGTGCGCACATGCCTCTGTTTCCGCTTCGTCTGCCGATAAGCGAGGACATATAGCACTGTCCGGAATGGCAGAAGCAGAGAGCTCCGTGCACAAATACCTCTGTCTCAATGGAGGCATGACGTGTTATAAAGCGAATCTGCTCAAGTGATAGCTCTCTTGCAAGAACTGCTCTGGTGATGCCCATCTGAGCCGCAGCTTCCACACCTGCGAGATTATGTATGCTCATCTGTGTGCTGGCATGGATCGGAAGGTCCGGAAGCGCCTGCCTGATTGCTGAGGCAAGCCCGAGATCCTGAACAAGAACGGCATCCGCGCCTGCTGCGCTCACTGTTCTTGCAGTATCGACTGCCTGTGTGAATTCTCTGTCATTCACCAGGGTGTTTAACGTGACATATACTTTGCACCCGCGTATCCGGCAGTACCTTACGGCTTTCCGCAGATCTTCCTGTGAGAAGTTCTGGGCACCTCTTCTGGCATTGAAGTCGCTCAGGCCGAGATAGACAGCATCAGCACCGTTCTGAACAGCGGCGATGACTGCCTCAGGAGATCCGGCAGGCGATAAAAGTTCAAGCATTGCGTACTCCATTCATCTGATATCGCAAAGGTCATTTCGACACACAATTACAGTCTATTATATCACATATAACCGTATTGCTACAAGTTTAATTTGATGATATAATAATCAGACAATAAGCGGCTCCAGGAGGTCCGGAAAGCACAATGGCAACACCAATCGGCAGCAATTCAATACCGCCCGAAGACGCGCGCAGACTCATCACGGCGCACGACGGAAGTGTTGCTCTGCTGTATATATGGCAGAGCATCAACAGTCATTTTGACGCTGAAGCTGCCGCAAGGGATCTCTGCATGACCGCAGGCGAGGTTTCTGCTGCGAAGGAAAAGCTGGACCGGCTTTTTTCAACGTCTGCCGCCGATAATGATGCTCCCCGGCCGGTGATAAAAACTCCTGCTGCCGACACCGTTCCGGCATATGATACGAATGATGTAAAAGCAGTGCTTGATTCCGCTCAGGACTTCAAAGGCGTTGTTGAAGAAACTGCAAGGATACTCGGCAGAACTCTTTCCACTCCGGATATTTCAACACTCCTCGCAATTTATGACCATCTCGGCATTCCCGGAGAGGTCATGATGGAACTTGTACACTACTGTCACGAAATCACCCTTGAACGCTTCGGGCCTTCAAAGCGTGTATCAGTCACTGTGATCTATAAGGAAGCCCGCAGGTGGGCTGAGGAAGGGATCCTGACATTCGAAGCTGCAGAAGAATACATTGCCGGTCAGAAAGCGTTGAACAGCAGTCTGTCCAGAGTAGCTGCCATGCTGAATCTCGATCCCCGGCACATAACCGATACGCCCCTTAAATACTTACGTTCATGGATAGGCATGGGTTTCGATGATGAATCAATCTCCGAGGCGTATGACAGGACCTTTACCAATACCGGAACCCTAAGCTGGAAATATATGGATGCCATTATCAAAAAATGGCACAATGCAGGACTGCACAGCTTGAAGGAGATAAACGAAAAGGACGGACGCAAAAGCCAAGCCAAGCCAGGATCCCCGAAAAGCGGCAGCGGAGATAAAGATGCCATTGCTGAGTTCATGAAAGATTCTAAGAATAAGGACTGATCATTTATGCCGTATGATGGAAAAATACTTGCCAGAGCACGAGCGGAACTCAACCGTATAAGGCATACGAATGAAGAGGAGCAGAGCAGGCGTTACCGTCTTGCGTGTTCCAGGATAGAACAGCTCGACATTCTGGAGTCCAAACTGAGAGCTCAGATGACTGATCTTGTGCGTGTCACCATTTCAAAAAGGCCTGACATGCAGCAAAGGATAAAAGACATCGAGGCAGAAAACCTTGAGCTACAGGCACAGAGAGCCGAGATGCTCATTGAGGCAGGCTTTCCCATGGACTACCTCGATGACATATACAGCTGCGAAAAGTGCCATGACACAGGCGTTTTCGAGGGAAAACCATGCAGCTGTCTCAACAGGATATATAACCATCTGCTTACTGAGGAACTGAGTCCTCTGATGCGAAGCGGCGATGAGAGTTTCGAAAACTTTGATCTCACATTCTATCCTGCCGAATATGATTTCTCACTCTCAGCCTCTCCCAGAGAAGTGATGCGGCTGGTATGCGAGCGCTGCAGAAGCTTCGCAGATTCATTTCCCGATGATGTTACCAATTTTCTTATGCAGGGCGGAACGGGTCTCGGGAAGACATATCTCTCCGCCTGTATTGCCAGGATCGTTTCCGGCAAGGGATTCAGCGTCTTCTATGACAGCGCGGCATCTGCCTTTGAAGCATTTGAAAAGCAGAAATTCTCACGGGATCCGGATGAAGCTGAGAAAGCTGCCGCAAAGGTCAGTCGTATGCTCGACTGCGATCTTATGATCCTGGACGATCTCGGCACAGAGATGATAACATCGCTTACGATAAGTGCGCTGTATTCTCTGATAAACTCGAGGATCATCAACAAAAAGCCTATCATAATAAGCACCAACTGTTCGAACGAGGAACTCACAAGGAAATATACCCCTCAGATCTGCTCCAGGATATCCGGCGAATTCAAAACCCTGCCCTTCTGCGGAAGCGATATCCGCATACTGAAAAAGAGCCGCTGAAACGGAGGATAGTCATGCAGCACGAGATCACCTATTCACGTCCCCTTCTGGACGGAAACGGCAACATAGCAGAACCCGGCTTCGCCAGAAGCCTGCTTCCCGTATACTCCAGGAGCTCCATAAAGGCTTCTCCGCTGAGGATAAAGGAATGGGATTACTATCTTGTAAACAACGGTGAATTTGCCCTTGCCCTCACCATTGATGATAACGGCTACATGGGCCTCGACTCGATATCTCTGCTCGACTTCAGAACCGGGCTGAATATTACGACCAGTCCGATGAGTCTGATGCCTTTAGGAAAAATCGGTCTGCCGGAGACCTCCGTCAAAGGCGACACCAGGCATTCCGGCAAAGGCTTTGAAATCATTTTTGAAAACCCAGGCAACGGTAGGCGCCGTCTGATCGCACGCATGGAAAAGTTCGGGCCTGAGGGCGGCATTGATGCGGATGTGGTTCTTTCAGATGAGCCGAAGGAGAGCATGGTAATATGCACGCCGTTTGAAAAACAGGGGCATTTCTACTTCAACCAGAAGATAAACTGCATGAGGGCTTCCGGCACGGTAAGATATGGCGGAAGGGATTACGTCTTCTCTCCGGACGTCAGCTTCGCCGTTCTGGACTGGGGCCGGGGCGTATGGACATATCACAACACCTGGTACTGGGGTTCGGCATCCTATCATATCAACGGAGTGCCTTTCGGCTGGAACATCGGTTACGGCTTCGGCGACACCTCAGCTGCAACTGAGAACATGCTTTTCTATGACGGGAAGGCACACAAACTCTCGAACGTGAAATTCAACATTCCCGGCGGAGAGAAGGATTTCATGTCCCCGTGGACATTCACCTCCGACGACGGCCGTTTTGAAATGGACTTTGTTCCTGTTATGGACAGGGCTTCCTGTACGGATCTGAAGCTTATAAAATCAGATCAGCATCAGGTGTTCGGACGCTTCTCCGGCAAAGCCGTACTGGATGACGGGACTGTTCTTGAAATAAGCGACTTTCCCGGCTTTGCCGAAAAAGTGGAAAACAAATGGTAATCAGTAAATTAGTTCTTGTAACACATTGCGTCATATTGTATAATATTGTAGTAAGTTCAAAATTTTGAAATATCCGGAGGCTGACATGGCTTCATCAAGACGCGCAGGAGACAGGAAAGACGGACGACTGCTCCGTTCACTGCCTGCTTTTTCCAAATTCATTCCTTTCATCATGCCACAGAGGAACGATGCTCTTATCAATTACGAGGAGACCTTCGAGATCTCTTCTGTTGAAAAGTTTCTCCGCAGGCTCAGAGTGGAAGGCTACAAGGGAATCGGATTGCTTCATTTCTTCATCGCTGCTTACATACGCGGCGTTTCTCTTCTCCCAGGGCTCAACAGATTCGTCGCAGGGCGCAGGATATATGCGCATAACGACATAGAAGTTGTAATGACGGTAAAACGCGCGCTCACGATCGATGCCACCGAGACCACCATAAAGGTACATTTCGACCCGACCGACACCATCTATGATGTCTATCACAAACTGAACGAGAAGATAGAGGAGATCAAGGCAGACAACGGCAACAACAACACGGAGGAAGTAGCCGAGGTCCTGTGCAAGGCGCCGCGCTTCCTGCTTCGTTTCGCCATTTGGGTACTCAGGGTGATGGATTATTTCGGCTGGCTCCCCGTCTCCCTCACAGAGGCAAGCCCCTTCCGCGGCTCCATGATAATAACCGACATGGGCTGTCTCAGGATAGGTCCCGTATTCCATCACATATATAACTTCGGCACATTGCCTGCGTTCATTGCATTTGGCGCAAAACGCACAGCTTATGAACTGAACCGGAACGGGGAGACCGAAAAGAAGAAATACATCGACTTCAAGGCAGTACTCGATGAGCGAATAGTAGACGGCCACTACTACGCACAGTTCCTGCAGGCATACAGGTATCTGTTCGCTCATCCGGAAGTAGTTGAGAATCCACCCTCAAGAGTAAACGAAGACATAATGTGATATATAAAGAAAGAACCGGTCATTTAAGACCGAAAGAACCGGTCATTTAAGACCGGTTCTTTTTTTGCTCCTTATACCTTGTTATGCCTTTACAAGATCCTCGCCTATCAGGTACACATCTCCTGCACCTACGGTAAGTACCAGGTCACCCGGACGGGCTATGCTTTTGAGTGCATTTTCAAGTTCTGAGAACGTCGGATAGAAGCACGCACCATCAATTTTCTCTGCAAGATCGGCTGAAGAGATCCCTATCGTATTGGTCTCTCTGGCGGCATATATTTCCGCCAGTATCGTAACATCCGCTCGGGAAAGCTGCTCTACGAAGCTGTCAAAAAGGGCAGCTGTCCTTGAATAGGTATGGGGCTGGAATACAAGGACGGTCCTGTTGTAGTTGAGTTTTTCAACCGCATCGAGAAGCGCCTTCAATTCGCCGGGATGGTGGGCATAGTCATCATATACATCTGCGCCGTTGTATTTTCCCTTGAACTCAAATCGCCTGCCCGCTCCGTTGAATCCCGCAAGGCCGTATTTCACGGCGCTCGGTCTCACGCCGAGGCATATCGATGCCGCAGTTGCTGCGAGAGCATTCTTTACGTTGTGCTCACCCGGCACATGGAGAGTGACATCGGTGAAAGGCATGCCATTATAAACAATGTCAAATTCAGTCACAGCTCCATGATAGCGGATATTCTCGGCATGGACATCGGCGTCTTCGCTCAGACCGAAGGTCATCACCTTTCTGTCTGTCCCGGCAAGGGCGTCCATGGTGTTTTTATCGTCATAATTTGCCACCACGTATCCGAACTCTGGCACCTTGTCTGCAAATGCCCGGAATGAATGCTTTATATCCTCTATATCACTGAAAAAGTCCAGATGATCAGCCTCAATGTTCAGAATTACTGCAATAGTGGGATAGAATGAAAGGAAGGAATTATAGTATTCACAGGCCTCCATAACTATCGTACTGCCCCTGCCTACGCGATGTCCCGCATTCAGGAGAGGAAGAGTTCCGCCGATCATAACGGTGGGATCCTTTTCCGCAGCCATGAGGATATGGGTGCACATGGAAGTGGTCGTAGTTTTGCCGTGAGTGCCTGAGATACAGAGCGCATTGGCGTAGCCTTTCGAAATTGCTCCCCAGGCCTGTGTCCGTTCGAATACCGGTATCCCTCTTCTCTTTGCCTCAATGATTTCCGGGTTCTCATCATGCACCGCAGCAGTACGGACAACGAAATCCACATCGTCCGCTATATTTTCCGCATGATGCCCCTTGAAAACAGTTATCCCGGCATTTTTCAGAGCCATTACATTAGGCCCCTCGCTGATATCCGAGCCAGTCACGATTATGCCCATACCCTTGAGGACCTCAGCCAGCGAAGACATTGAAACTCCGCCGATGCCAATGAGATATCCTTTTCTCCCGGGTGACATGTAGTTTTCAAAATCAGCCATATTCCCTCCGAAAAGCAATAAAAGATGGTTGATGGAAATAACAACAGATGTTAAAATATGTGAAAAAACCAACATACTATCAACGGCAAATATTATAGTATCGATTTACCGCCATTGCAAGAAGAATCCCTTTCGGACATTCTTTTGCTGTGCGGGCTGAGGTGCAGTCATGGAGATGGACAGTATAAGGAAGGCATGCTCCAGCTGTGAGCTTTGCGGCCTCGGAGCGGGCAGGACCAGACTCGTTTTCGGTGACGGAAGCGAAAATTCC
>CACYDX010000347.1 GCA_902773255.1 Oscillospiraceae bacterium | reverse complement strand
TCAGGATGACAGAGCCAAGAGATGCTTCGTTTCACTCAGCATGACAGGGAAGCTGGTATGTTTCCACCTCATCCGACACGGCTGCCGCCGCGCCACCTGTCTCGCTGCGGCTCGGTCACACCGTGCAGGGAGAACACCTCATCAGTCAGCCTTGCGGCTGACAGCTTCCCCTCAAGGGGAAGCCTATGCAGCATGTCATTCACTACCACGTCGACGCTTCGCTACCTCAAGGGGAAGGCTTATAAGGCGACGCTGCGCTACCCTCAAGGGGAAGCCTTTGGGGCGTATTACCACTTGTTATTCCTGAACAGCAGGGTGTACCAGAAACTGATAAAGAGAGATATTAAGAAGCAGATCATAGCCTTGCTCCCTTTCTACCATTCCTCGTCGTCCATGATCATATTGAGCACTTCGGCTTCGAGCAGCCAGTGGGCGTCGCTCTTCGTCTTGCCCATCTGAGCTCCGCAGGCCGGGCAGAACGCGGTGGGCTGGGCGAAGCTGCGGCGGCAGCGGGAGCAGATATATTCATCCGCTCTGAGAAGATGGGTCCTGCGGGTCCAGTGGGCATTAGCAGTATTTCTGTTTGGCATATTCGTAATCCTCCGTAAGTTTCCTGTTGCGCTGCCGTGTGATCCGGGCTTTTGCGTAGCGCAGCTCCTTATCCAGATCATGTCCGGCCTTCTCGTATGCGAGGAGCTCAAAGGACGCCGCAGCGTACAGGCTCAGCGGCAGGCCTCCTCCCATATTATCGAGCATCCCGCGCCAGATTTCAATATTTTCCGGATCGCGCCGGTATATGCTGTCATCCCCGCAGAAGGGCAGCAGGCTCCGGAGATAGGAAAGGAAGCGGTACCAGAGCACGTCCTTTGCGAAGATCAGCTCAAGGTATTTATCGAACAGGGCAACGGGACTGAGCAGCATCCCGTCATCCTTTTCGCTCTTGCGAGCGGCCATTGTTCATCCTCCTTCCGGAAGCCTCAAAAGTATCAGTATTTCCCGGCTTCTGTCATGATAATAGCAGAAAGAGTGTCCCATAAACCGGTCAGCTGGAGGCATTTCGCGGTATCGGCGAAACTGCCGAAAATGCGCCTGAAAATTTGTGGAAAGTGACGGAGTGCCTCTGAAGGCGCGTGAAGCGGCCGGGAATACCGTTTCTCCACAGGGAAAATACAAAGGCTCTGACAAATATCTCCTGTAATGTACTCATATGTACAGTTGACAATGCAAATCGAGCGATATATATTGTTGCTGTGACGTCCGCCGCCGTGTAACGGATGATATGCATGGAATTTTGAAACAGGGAGATGATTTTTATGAAGAAGAATGATGTGAGGTGGCAAAAGTGCGGGAGAATGAGGCGGTGAGATCTTCCTGTGCATCGGAGGACGGGCTTCCGCCCTTCGATGTATGGAAGAGCGTAAGAAAGGAGCTTCCGGAGCTGGCGCCGGAGCTTATAGGGGGAGTGCTCAGACAGGGGCACAAGATGCTCATCTCCGGCTCGAGCAAGGCCGGGAAGAGCTTTCTTCTGCTGGAGCTGTGCGCGGCGATATCCGAGGGGGGAGAATGGCTGGGCTTCAAGTGCAGGCAGGGGAGAGTGCTCTATATCAACTTTGAGATGGACAGAGCCAGCTGTCTTCACAGGCTGGACAGGATCTATGATACTCTGGGCATCCGGGAGAAACACGGAGACGACCTTGTTGTATGGACTCTCCGCGGGAGAGCCGAGCCGCTGGACAGATTCGTCCCGAAGCTCATAAGCAGGGTGAGGGACATGCAGTTTTCCGCCATAGTGCTCGACCCGATCTACAAGGTTATAACGGGCGATGAAAACAGCGCCACGGACATGGGCGCCTTCTGCAACCAGTTCGACAGGATCTGCGACGAGACGGGCTGCAGCGTTATCTGCTGCCACCACCACAGCAAGGGAGCCCAGGGCTCCAAGCGAGTGATGGACAGGGCTAGCGGCAGCGGCGTTTTTGCCAGGGACCCGGACGCTCAGCTTGATATCATCCAGCTGCAGCTCACACCCGAACAGAAGCTGAAGTATCGGGACGGTAACGCCACGGCGTGGAGGATGGAATCGTCCCTGAGGGAGTTTCCCAATATCAGGCCGCTGGATTTCTGGTTCGATTACCCGGTCCACAGGGTGGATACCGCAGGCGTGCTCGCCTCGGCGCCCGCGGAGGGCAGCGCTCTGGCAAACCTTCAGAAGAGCTCCAGGAGGACCAGCGGTCTGCAGCGCCGTGAAAGGCTGGATACGGCGTATGAAGCCTGCAATACGGGAGGCCCGATCCGCGTTAACGACATGGCTGACTTCCTGCATCTCACCAGACAGACCGTGAAGCGGTATCTCGATGAGTATCCCGGTGCCTACCTGGTGGATAACGGTTTCGTCTGGAAGGTTCAGTGAATGAATGAACAAAGGGGAGATGACCTGTGTTCACCGGCTGAAGAACGAAGGGAAAACGGCCTGCCTTCATATGAAGAAAGGCTTATAGGTAAAATGCTTATCTCCTGAACGTCACAAAAAAAGAAAAAGCGGATGCTGCCGCTTTTTCTTTTTTGTGTGACAGTGACCGCTGGGACAGATACAGGCAGACAGCGGCCCGGGGACTTGGGATCTGATGCCGGTCAGACGCGCCTGAACACGCGTATGCCGCATATGCGCGGATAGGCGCTGAGTTTCCCTGTGCCGTGGAGAGGGTCGAAAACTTCCGCGTCGCCGGGGAGGGGACGGAGATAGGCTAAGAAGTGGTATTCCGCATTCTGCCCCGGCACGGTGATGAGGCAGAGGCCGCCGCTTTTGGTGATGCGCTCGAGAGCTTCCCGCGAGAAGGGGACAGCTCCGGCGTATTCAAGGGGATAGATCATGCGGATATATGAAAGATCAAGATCAGCCGAGGGGTCGAAGGCTCCGCATCGGATAAGTCTTTCGTTGAGTATGAGCGGATCGAAACCCGGTCCGTCCGCCGTTTCGAGTCCGTAGTGCCGCAGCATCACGGCAAGGGAGCATACAAGGCAGCCGGCGTCTCTGAAATACCGGTACTGCGCTTCGGGGAAAAGCCCGGCAGGCCATGCTTCAGTCTCGTTGAAGTGCGGGTCGGTCTGTCTCCAGAGCAGATATTCCGGCTCTTTTTTCATAACATTCTCCATAAGGCGGCTCATTCGGAGGGAACGAACATGGTGAGGTGGTTGAGGTCCAGCACCCTGTCGTACTTCGTATCTATGGTGAGGCCGCGCACGATTATCTCCTCAAGGCTGTCAGGGCCGTCCTCCACCGCGGCCAGAGCATCGGCGCCGATAAACGATCCGGCGATGAGAGCTTCAACAGCCGTGATCACCGATACGCAAAGCGAACTGCTGATATACGGTATCGACATCCTTTTCGTCCTGCCGGATATCAGCTCGGAGCTGCGGTAGATCTCTATATTTTCTTTCTGGCGGGTAAGAAATGATTTCATTTATTCTCCGTACACACCGCGTCGTACCATTTCACGAGCGCGAACATTTCCCATACCTGCTTCCACAGGCTTTCGCCGTTTTCGGTATAAAATCCGCGCAG
>CACYDX010000346.1 GCA_902773255.1 Oscillospiraceae bacterium | reverse complement strand
TGCGAAGGACATTCTGGAGCAGGAAGAGTTCCCCGAGCCTGAAAAAGAGGCGATGGTCGGCTGGCTGACGCTTTTTGTGATCTTCGCAATCCCCATAGGCTTTTTGGCCTGCATGATGATGGTAGTGATGGCGCTCGTGTTTCTGGCGCTTGCCGCCGCAGTCATAGCTGCCGGAGCATTCGCGATAAGGTCGCTGTTTTCCGGATTTGCGGTGTTTGCGGACATACTGATGGTCGGCGGCGCGGCAATAGGCGCGCTCGCTTTGGGGCTTCTGTTCCTGTGGACGGCCGTCTGGTTCCTCTTCGGGGCGATCCCCGGCATAGTGCGCGGGATCATAGAGCTCGGAGGAGACTGGTGCTATAAGGAGGTGGCGGAATGAGCAGGGCCTGGAGAGTTGTTTTAACGATAGTCCTGGTCGCGGTGATCTTTGCCACAGTCTGCGTAGGCGTGGGGCTGCTTACCGGCGCGGATTTTTCCAGGGTATATAACGTGTTCAATACTAAATACAACGTCGAGATGTATTATAACTGGCTTACTGTAGACGTTTATCAGTGGTTTTTAAGTCTGTTCTGATAACAGGCATCAAATGCAGAAAAAGAGCCGCAGCACGGCTCTTTTTTGCTTGAAACAGGACGGATGGGAGGAAGATATGGATTACGATGTGATAATAATAGGCGCGGGCCCGGGCGGCATCTTTTCTGCGTATGAGCTCAAGAAGCTGCGCCCGGAGTTGAAGATAGCCATCTTCGAGGCGGGAAACACCCTTGAAAAGAGAAAATGCCCCATAGACGGCGAGAAGATCACCAGGTGCATAAACTGCAAAACCTGCTCGATAATGAACGGCTTCGGCGGCGCCGGAGCCTTCTCCGACGGGAAATACAACATAACCAACGAGTTCGGGGGCACGCTGCACGAGTTCATAGGCAAGGACAAGGCCATTGAGCTGATGAAATATGTGGACACCATAAATGCGGCTCACGGCGGGGCGAAGACCAAGCTCTACTCCACCGCTTCCACCGGGCTCAAGAGGCAGTGCCTGCAGAACGGGCTGCATCTGCTCGACGCCTCCGTAAGGCACCTGGGCACGGACATAAACTATGAGGTGCTCAGCAGCATCTACAGCGAGCTGAAGGACAAGGCGGAGATATTCTTCCTTACGCCTGTGAGGGAGATAAAGGTGATAGACGGCGGCTACTGCGTGGTCACTGACAGGGGCGAATTCTCCGGGGAAAAGTGCATAGTTTCCGTGGGGCGCAGCGGCAGCAAATGGATGGAGAAGGTCTGCCGCGACCTCAATATAAAGACCCTTTCCAACAGGGTGGACATCGGAGTGCGCGTGGAGCTTCCGGCCGAGGTGTTCAGCCATATAACCGACGAGGTATATGAGAGCAAGATAGTATACAAGACCGAGAAATATCAGGACCTCGTGAGGACCTTCTGCATGAACCCGAAGGGCGCCGTGGTGAACGAGAACACCAACGGCATAGTGACGGTGAACGGCCACAGCTACGAGGATCCCGCGAACCAGACGGAGAACACCAACTTCGCCCTGCTGGTGTCGAAGCACTTCACCGAGCCTTTCAAGGACTCCAACGGGTACGGCGAGAGCATAGCGAAGCTTTCCAACATGCTGGGCGGCGGAGTTATAGTGCAGCGCTTCGGAGACCTTATAAGAGGTCAGAGGAGCACCGAGAAGAGGATAGCCAAGGCATTTATCACGCCTACCCTGAAAGCGACTCCCGGAGACCTCAGCCTCGTTATGCCCAAGAGGATACTTGACGGCATAATTGAGATGATCTATGCGCTGGACAAGATCGCCCCGGGCACGGCGAACGACGATACCCTGCTCTACGGAGTTGAGGTGAAGTTCTATAACATGGAAGTGGCCATAGACAAAAACCTCGAGACCGAGCACAAGGGTCTTTTCGTGATAGGCGACGGCAGCGGCGTGACCCACTCGCTGTCCCACGCCTCGGCCAGCGGAGTTTATGTGGCAAGATATATAGCTGAAACGGAAGTCTGAAAAAAGAAAGAGCCCTGTGCCTCAAGGCACAGGGCTTTCTGCTTCATAAGGACTCACTTCATCGCGTAGGTCACGGTGACGTTCGCTGTGATCTCGCTCTCGCCGGGCTGCAGTGACGGTCCTCCGGTGTCCATCACGGCAGCTTCTTCCATGGTGAAGGACATGTTTGTGCCCTTGCCGTATCTGGCTGAAGTGTCCTGCCAGCCTTCGGTGACGGTGACGGCCTCGCCGAGCTTCTTTCCGGCGGCTGCCGCGAGAGTTTCGGCCTTTGCCTTCGAGGCTTCAACGGCCTGGGTGAGGGCCTGGCTGTAGGCTTCGTCATAGCCGCTGCAGAGGAAGCTCACATTGTCAACGTTGTTTATCCCCGCGGCAACGCAGGCGGAGAGCAGCTTTCCGAGATCTGCTATATCCTGGTCCTGAACGGACATATTGGTATATACCGTATATCCGATTATGCGCTGATCACCATTCTCGGAATAGTCATACTGGGGATACATGCTGTAGTTCGTGGTGCGGATGCTCTTTTCATCGATCCCGCGCTCCGTGAGCACGGCCATCACCTTTTCAACCGCCTCGCTGTTCCTGCTCTGGGCAAGTTCGGCGGTGGCCTCCCGGGTGGTAACGCCGAAGTATACCGTGGCCTTGTCGGGCACCAGCTTCACTGTTCCGGAAGCCGAGACGGTGACTGTGGACGCCTCGACGGCAGCTGCTGCAGCAGGCGCAGCGCCGCAGCCTGCAAGGCCCATCACCATAACAGAGACAAGGGCAAGTATCAGTCCGGCGGAGAGCGCCGTTTTAATGTTTCTTTTCATTTATTAATCCTCCTGTTTCAT
>CACYDX010000345.1 GCA_902773255.1 Oscillospiraceae bacterium | reverse complement strand
CGTCCACCTTATAGATGTAGTCGGAGCGCAGGTAGTTCTGGTAGTACACGGTGCAGGCGCAGCCGTCCTTCAGGACGCCGCTGACGACGTTCAGCAGATCTGTGCTTACGGTCACCTGATCGCCGTTCTGCATCTTGATCGTAACGGTGCTGCCGTGGCGCTCGGCTATGGTGCCGGACATGCTGCCGTAGATCGGTCCGACCTGCTGGCGGCCTTTGATATGCACGTAGTTATATACCGGGGTGCCGCCGTAGTTGGTATAGTAGCAGTCGCAGGGGGCGCCGGTATAGATCTCGCCTTCCTCATCGCAGATGCTGCGGTTAACGGTGACAGAAGCGCCGGTCTGCAGGATTATGGATACTGTGGAGTAGCTGTAGCCGCTGACAGTGCCGCTCATGTAACCGCCCGGAGTGGGAGTGGGGGCGGGGGCTGCCTGAACGCTCATGTAGGCTGTTGTGGTCCGGACTGTCTGGTCGTTGAGATAGAAGGTGCAGTAGGCTCCCCAGCCGCTCATGTTGGTGCTGACGTTGCCGATGGTGAGAGTTGTACTGTAGTCACCGGTGACGGTGGCGTTCGGATAGAGATATGCAAAGTTCTGGGTGGTATATTCGCCTCCGTCAGGAGAGACAATGGTCCAGCGCAGGGAGGTATAGGTGTTGGCGGTGGCCACAAAATAGGCCGTCTCACCTTCTTTGCGGTATTCATTCGTGGGGTTCTTGGTTATAATAAGATATATGGGAGCCGGTGTGGGCACCGGAGTCGGCACAGGTGTGGGCACGGGTGCGGGTGAAGAGGAAGGCTCGGGAGTGGGCACGGGAGCAACATGGGAATCCGGAGCCTGCTTCTCGCCTGTGAATACGCGATAGCTTCCGGAGAGACGGGTGACGTCGGAAACTTCAGCTCTGCCGAACCAGTCGAAGTTCGAACTGCCGCGCATGCTTCCGGCAAAGCCGTCTATTCCGGCGTCATTATATGCCTCGGCGGAGATCTCTATGCCGTTGAGATCCGTATGGGCAACGAGGGTCTGACCGTTGGGGTCGGAGATGGTTATCTCGTAGGCGTATTCGCTGATGGTCAGCTTGCTGTCTTTCAGCTTGAGGGAGCATTTAACGGTCTTTGCGCCTCCGTCGAACAGTGTGCTGTCATAGAAGAAATATACCCATTCATCGTTCTGAGAGGTATATACGGTATCAGCACTGTCGGTGATTATGTCAGGGAAGGAACCGCCGTTGTCCTGAAGCTTGAACTCGGCAATGCTCTTCTTGTCGCTCGTCACTTCCCACATCTTAACGTTCGTGCTGCGGTCGGCTGCATTGTTCTTTGCGGCGATCAGCTCGAGACGGCCGTTGTGGTCGAGGTCGGTGACGGTATACTGCCAGGTCTGGCCGGAATTGTCCTGATTCCATACGCCAATGTCTGTAAAGAGCAGGACAAGCTGTGAATCTATCGACTGTGCTGCCGGATCCGGCTGGGCATCCGCAGGTACGGGGACATCTGTTTGCGCAGGGGCCGGAGATGCATCCGTGTCAGACGGAGTTTTCTCCGAACTGCAGGCTGCAAGCGAGAACAGCATCACGGCTGCAAGGAGCATGATCATATTTTTTCTGACCGATTTCATTTTATTATCTCCCTTCATTTGGGTTGATTGCAAATATTTATAAGCTGTGGGATGAAGAAAGTGCTTTTTTCAGGTGCTTTTTTCCTGCTTGCTGCCCATGTTGAAAAAACTGCTGGGTATGTGGCAGTAGCCGCCGGGATTTTTATCCAGATACTTCTGGTGGTATTCCTCGGCGGGGAAAAAGTTTTCAAGAGGCCTGAGCTCAACTGCGAGCTTCGCTCCGGCTTTCTCCTCCTCTGCTTTATATACGGCCTCTATCTCCGGAAGCTGAGAGGCGCCGGTATAGTAGATGCCGGTGCGGTACTGGATGCCTTTGTCGCCGCCCTGTCTGTTCACGGAGAGCGGATCGATCACCATGAAGTAAAAGTTCAGCAGTTGCGTGAGGGAAATGCGCTGCGGATCATATCCTATGCGAAGGGTCTCCGCGTGGCCGCTGCTTGCACAAACATCCTGATAGCTCGGCGCTCTGTCAGGCCCGTTGGCGTAGCCAACTTCCGTGGAGATCACTCCTTCGAACTGGTCGAAGAATTTCTGCATGCCCCAGAAGCATCCGCCTGCAAGATAAATGGTGTCCATATGATCTCCTCCGCCGCCTCAGTGAGCGCGCACTGTTGCTATATATTCAACGTTCTCCGGCACGGTGATGCCGGGATCGCTGACAAATACCTCCGGATCCCTGTTCTGATCCTCCAGGCCTGAAACGAAATGGCACAGGGCGATCCCCATATCCACTTTCTGCAGGTCGCCCATCTTCGCGCTGACATAGCCCTTGTCGTGCTTCAGGAAAAAGTTATAGCATCCGTCGGCAGCTATTATCCTCCACGGCTGCTTGTTTACGGCGGAGGGCGCCCAGCGCAGCATCTCGATAACTTCATAGAGCCTGGGATCGGAGCCTGAAGCAAATGGCCTTTCCCAGGCGCCGTCGAAGAAGAATCTGTCGGCGCTCATGCGGTTATCTGCGCCGACTCCCTTGCGCATCATTACTTCACGCACGGACATCCTCTTCGCCGGGTAGCCAAGAGGACTCACGCACGGCATCAGCTCTCCCTCGTCCAGACCGACTGCCTTCTCGAAGACTTCGCGCTTCATCGTGCCGCCGATCCACGTTGTACCAATGCCGAGCGACCATGCGTAGAGCACCAGCTTTTCCAGAGAGTAGCCGTAAGCTTCGCAGGCATAGGGCCCGTCAGATACTCTCCCTGCAACATAGAGGCTCTCTCCTGTGAGAACGGGGCTCGAAAGCCCGTGCTCCTTCGCATCGAGCAGCACGAGGCTTACGGGGATGCCGAAAGGATTGCTTATGGTCCCTATGTATTCTTCAAGCTTTGCCCTGTCTTCCGCACTCACGGGCTTCTCGTCGAAGGTCCTTACGCTCCTTCTGCCCTTTATGATATTGAACAGCTCGCTCATGATCCTTCTCCTTTCAAAGGCTTTCGACCCATGCCCTGAGTTCAGCTTCCTCCGCTTTCGCACGGAAGCGCCGGCCCTGGAGCACTTTTGCCCCTTTGGCAAGTTCCTCTATGCGCTCCTGTCCTTCACCGAGCTGGCTCCCGCCGGAGGTGAAGAAGGGAACGATGGTTTTGCCGGTGAAGTCATAGGCTTCGAGAAAGCTGTCGATTATGGCGGGCTCGCGATACCACCAGATGGGGAAGCCGAGGAATATGCGCTCTGCATCCGCAACGGGGGCTGAAGTGTCCGCCAGTCCGGGGCGGCAGTTCCTGTCAGCCATCTCAACGGTGCTGCGGGCTTTCTTGTCCATCCAGTTGAGGTCTCTGCGCTCATAGGGCACAGCAGGCTTTATCACGTAAAGCTCAGCTCCCGCAGCTTCTGCCAGGTTCACGGCCACTTTTCTCGTGCTGCCGCTCGCACTGAAATATGCCACCAGATCCATATCCTCATCCTCCCTGAGTTTTTTCGTATTTTATCATATATGCAGAAAAAAAGAAAGGAACATCGGAAGATGCTCCTTCTTTGCTCTTATCGGATCACTTGGTCTCTTTCTTTATGGGACCTTCAGCCTTTTTCGCGGCGGCACCCGGTTTCTCCACTTCGATTGCCTCTTTAATGAGCTCTGCATCGGGGGCGTTCTTCTTGATGCTCTCGATGCCGCTGAGGCAGCCGCTGAGCTGTTTATAGCTCTCACCGGTGGCAACGATCTGGCCGTTGGCGGCTTTCAGGCGGAAACGGAATTCGCCGCTCTTGTCCTGATATACCTCGAACTTCGGGCAGGAGAGGACTTCAAAATTCTCGACAGTCTGGTCCTCTACGGGGCCTGCGCAGCATGTGCGCACGCTCTCGATGCCGTTGAGGCAGGCATCCTCGCCCTTATACTGCTGGCTGAAAGCGATGACCTGTCCGTTGCCGGCCAGAAGATTGAACCTGGCGCCGGCGGGGCTTACCTTCATTACGAATTTACCCATAGTGTGTCCTCCTTGTGTTGTTTTGATTTGAAAAATCTATTGTGACAATAATATAGCGCCGTATCACGCAATAATCAACACTTATCGTATGATTTGTGCCGATTTTTGCAGCATTCCGTGGTGAAGTCCTTGTTATAGTCACGTGCGGATGATATGATTAAAAAAAAGAAGAAAGCAAACAAAAAAGGAGGCGCACTATGAGAGTGAGGAACAGATCATCGCTGCTGTACACGGCCCTGCAGTTCACATACTGGGCGGAATGTGCTTTCCTGTTCGGATATCTGGTCGCCTTTCTGCAGGGCAGGGGGCTTTCAAATACGCAGATAGGCGTCTCCGCTGCCGGAGGCCGCCTGATAAGCCTGCTTCTGACGCCGTTCCTCTCTTCGCTGCTGGACAGGAGAAAGATCAGCTTCCGCATGCTTGCCTGCATAGTCCTGGTCATTGAGATCGTGAGCGCCGCAATGATCATTCTGTATACGCCGGTGCCGCTGCTTATGCTCTCATGTATAGTGTGCATATGCTGCAGCTCGGTGGCGGGATCGCTTTATGTTATTCTCGCGGCCGAGATGAGGAGCGGTGAGGATAAAGTGAATTTTGCCTTTTCACGCGCCGCCGGTTCCGCCGCTTTCGCGGTGTGCTCGTTTTCAGCCGGTATGCTTATGAAATCCGTATCGCCTCAGGTGATCCCCATAGCGGGTGTGATACTTACGGCAGTGCAGCTTGTCCTTTGCTGTATGATCAGGCTTGAAGCCGTTTCCGCGGCGCAGGACGGGGCAGCACGCGAAGAGGCGAAAAACTCCGGACTGTTCAGCAGGAGCTTCATAATGCTGCTCGTCGCAATAGTGCTTCTGTTCACGGCGCACAGTACAGAAGGCACATTCATGGTGAACATAGTAAACAGCGCCGGCGGAGATCTGGGCGACCTGAGCAGGCTGAACCTCTATATCGCTCTGCTGGAGATACCCACTATGCTGATATACAGCTTCCTGAAGAAGTCATCAGCGAGAAAGTTCCTTATAATAAGCATCATTTTCTATCCCGTGAAGATGCTGGCGGTATCGCTGGCTTCGTCGGTGCCGATGATATACGCAGCCATGGCATTCCAGATGCTTTCGTTCGCACTTTATACTCCGGCGGTAGTGGAATATGTTTCTGATATCAGCAATGAAAAAACTGTTGCCGGCATGCAGTTTTCTGCGTCATCCGCTGCTCTGGCGGGCATGGTCCTCGCGCCTCTGGCAGGAGGCATCCTGCTCGACGCGCTCCCGCTGAAGACCGTTCTCTTCATTATGAGCGCCGTCTCCGTCACCGGCGCCGTACTCGGCGTCCTTGCCGTGAGAGATGCGGAAAAGAAAAAAGGCATCCCGGCCAGTTAAAAGATGCAGGTGCTTTTAAAACTTGCTCTGTCGTGATATTATCTTTACTACATACTTACTGCGGGGAAAGAAGGTCATATATGAGAAGGAGAGCAGCTGTAATTCTCCTCGCTTTTCTGCTGGCCGTACTTGTGTTGACGGGCTGCGGCAGGGTGGAGATGGCAGTTACGGAAAACACCGGCAAACTGATCAGAATTGAAGCAAAAGGCGCCGGAAGGGATGCCTTTCTTATCACAGGCAGTCTTCAGGTTGAGGAAAACGAGAAGATAGTTATCACATCAGGCCTCAAAAAGGGCGGGATCAAAGTCGAGATCTTCACGTTCGAGGGCGTGGATGATATAAACTCCGTCCCGGATATCGGAGAAGCAGATGTTATCATAACTGCAAATCTGGGCACCGGAGATTCGCTTTCCGGTACGGTTGCACCCGGGGACTATATGCTCAGAGCCACCTGTACCGAAACCGCCACAGGTACCGTCACAGCGGAAGTTCTGCCTGCAGGATAAAACAGGCTTGACAAATCATCTTATTTATTAAATCATTAACTCTATTAAGCAAAAACATATGAGGAGGAATCAAATGCTCACAAAAAAGACCATGGACGGCAACGAGGCCGCCGCTTACACCGCGTATGCATTTACCGAATTATCCACGATCTATCCGATAACCCCCTCCAGCCCGATGGCGGACCATGTGGACGCCTGGGCTGCCCATGGGAAGAAGAACCTCTTCGGCCAGCCGGTGCAGCTTGTTGAGCTCGAAAGTGAAGCAGGCGCCTGCGGCGCCATGCACGGCGCGCTCGAGACGGGCTCTCTTGCAACCACCTTTACGGCTTCTCAGGGCCTCATGCTGATGATCCCGCCTATGTTCCGCAT
>CACYDX010000344.1 GCA_902773255.1 Oscillospiraceae bacterium | reverse complement strand
CCCCCGCCTGACGGCAGGGGCTTTCCACATTTGGTGCGCGAGGGGGGACTTGAACCCCCACGCCCGGAATGAGCACTAGAACCTGAACGTTTTTGGTCGGTGTTAATCCCGGTTAATTCTGTCTATTTTGTTCCGAAAAATACTGTTTTACAGGGTTTTCTGCAAACAATTGTTCTGAAACGTGAAATGCTTTGTTCTAATGATTTGGAAGTTATTTAGAATAATCATTAGAACAGTCGAAATTCTCTAGTGCGTAATAATGACTACATTCTAGTGCTCAACCGGCAACTCTTTTGCCGCTCCAAAGGGCACTCGCCATCTCTGTCTTCGACTTATCCAGCACATGGCTGTAGATGTTCAGTGTGGTCGTGATATCGGCATGGCCGAGCCACACAGACACGTCTTTGATCGTAAAACCCATGTTCAGAAGATTCGTCGCCGCAGAGTGGCGGAGGTCATGCAGGCGGATGTTAGGAAGATTGGCATCCTCAATGATATCCTTGAACTTACGGGAGAGATAGGCAGGCTTGATCACCGTGCCATCTTCTTTCGCGCAAACATAACCGTCATTGTGATAGGTGTTGCCGTACTTTTCCTGATCCTGCTCCTGTTTCTCTTTCACTGCTCTGAGATACTCGCAGAACTCTTCCGACATTGGCAGCGTCCGATTGCTGGCATCGCTCTTGGTATCCTCCACAAATACCGTCTCTGTGCCGGAAGTAACCACCGTCGCCCGAATGGTGATACTCTTTTCCTCGAAATCCACCGCATCCCACTTCAAGCCGAGAGCTTCGCTGCGGCGCAAGCCGTAAGAAATGATAAGCAACATCGGGACTTCGATCTTCGACCCGGCCACGGCCTTTTTCAGTCTGGCGATCTGCTCCATCGTATAAAAGGAGCCAGTCTGCTTGTTCTTTTTCCGGGACGGTGCCCAGGCATCCTTTGCCACATTGGAATTGACAAACTGGTTTTTCCTCGCCCATTCCAGCGCACTGTAGATATTGGCGTGATGCTTCTGGATCGTGTTGGCAGACAAAGTTTCCAGTTTCAGCCGGTAGTATTGTTCCAGATGAAAAGGGCGGAGATCCCGCGCTTTGATGTTCAGATCCTTAAAATACGGGATGATGTGCGCGTTTATGACCAGTTTGTAATTCCGATAGGTGGATTCCCGAACTCGGTTTTTGCTGTTTTCCAGCCAGAGCTCCAGAATCTCATGGAATTTCAGACTGCTGTCATAAACGACACCCTGTTCCTCCAGCTCGGCAATAATCTCCTTCATCCGTTGGACGGCTTTGCGCTTATTTCCTTTTTCCGTCAGGCCGGTGGCAATCCACCTTTGATGAGGCTTGCCATTCGGCCCTATCAAGTTGAGCACTGCATAATAGTGGCCTTTTTTGACTTGAACTGATCCTGTGATATTACCCGACATTTTCTATACCTCCTTCTGTCGGGCGATCACAGTTTGTTGCACCTGAATTATAGCGTCCCGCTGCCATGTCATCAAGGTATTTTCGCGGGATCAGGTACTTTCCCGCCGGATTTTTGAAGGCTGGAATCGCACCGCTGTTGATATACTTATAAATTGTTTGACGGCAGAGATGGAAAATCTCTGCCGCCTGGTTGACTGTGATCAAGTCAGGTAATTCAACGATTTTAATCAATGCTCTCTCCCCTTTCTCTTTTCAGATTCTTTCCCATATAGAGGTATACGATCTCCGGGGGAATCGCTTGTATTACCCGCTGCAGATTTTGATAGTCCGCCTTGAGCTGGGCTTCCTCCAGTCGGCGTTTTGTACTGACGGTAGTTGCCTCTTTTAGTTCCTGCTCCAGAGCGGCATTCTTATCTGCCAGTTTTTCTTTTCCGCTCTCCAGCCGCTTGATGGCCTGCTCATACTGCTTGGTTTTGGTGAGGAATTTGCCCATCTCCGGAAAGAACCTTCTGAGCATCTGATCCAGTTCAGCCGCGTTTTTCTTGGCGTTGAAGAGATTGGTGTCCTCCAACAGCTCAAAGATTCGTTTCGCCTGCCTGTTCAGGTTAGCCGCCTGTTTGAAGATCCGGGGCGGGATGTGCTCCCGCCCCGTTTTGCTGACGCTCTCCCCGCGCTCCAGTTCCGGATACTTTGAAACCATGTGCTTCCAGTACCTGTCCTGCCAGGCAGTAAGCGACTTCCGGTTGCCCAGGATCAGCTTTGCCGAGAGACGCCCGTCTGCCGTGATCGGAACAAAAGAAACATGCATATGGGGCGTCTTCTCGTCCATATGCACGACGGCGGACAGGATGCGATCCTCTCCCAGCTCCTGTTTCAGGAACTCCGCCGCGTGGCGGAAGAAGTCCCGGATCTCGGTTTTCTTTTTCCCAGCGAAGAACTCCGGGCTGGCGGTGATCAGGGTCTCCACGATTCGCACGCTGTCGCTGCGGACCCGGGGGCAGCCAAATTGTTTGATCGCGGCCTCGGCCATGGCCCGGTATCTGTCCGTGGGCTCTATGATGTGGAAGTTGTCCTTGCTTCGACTCAGGTCTACATCGGGATTGCTGGCGTAATGCTCCTTTGTTCGCTCGTTGTGGGCCTCGATATTGCCGATCTCCGGCCCCTTGTATTTGGCGAAGCGGAGGATGGCGAATTGACCTTT
>CACYDX010000343.1 GCA_902773255.1 Oscillospiraceae bacterium | reverse complement strand
GAGCAAGAGCTATTGGATGTTTGCTGTTATGCTGCTCTTCGTTTGCTGCGCAGGTTCCGGATTCACTTCCTATGCTCCTGCATGGTGGCAGACCGTCGGTGGAATGAGCAGCACTGCAGCCGCCTCCTATCAGTCAATCTATCTTATAGTCTCAGGCTTGATACTTTTGGTTGTCGGCGCAGTCTTCAAAAAGATAGGACCTGTCCTCTTTGCTATCATAGTCTTTGGCGGCTATGCCCTTTGCAATATCCTGACCAGCGGATACACCGGCCAGACCGGTCTGCTGATCATTACACTTATTCTCGGCGCAATTGGATATCCGCTTCAGGCATCTATACCTAGCCTTTGTGGACAATCAATTTTCGGGCCGCGTGAGTTCGGCGCGATTTCTGCATCTCTCATGACATTCAATTACCTCGGCCAGTTCCTCTATGCACCGGTAATGAGTATTTGCGGCATGAAGCTCGGTTGGATCGTCTATGGTATATTCACTATCATCGGCCTTGTGATCCTTCTTGGAGCTCTTGGTGCATCTCCCTATCGCAAAAGCCTCAAAGCCTGAGTTTTAGGAAAGAAGAATCTACCGCATTTAAGGTAGATTCTTCTCTTATAAAAAAGAATTTCTAAAATATATTATTGATGTTTAAGGAGAATGATTGTTTTGAATAAGCGCGATTACAGCCCGTTGTTTACCCCTTTCAAGATTCGTAATCTTGAGATCAAAAACCGCCTTGTTCTGTCACCGATGGGTCATAATGCTTCCCTGCCGTACGGTGCAAAATCTGATTCTGAATTAGCTTACTACGAAGAGCGCGCCCGTGGCGGTGTCGGAATGATAATAACCGGATGCACAAACACTGACATAGTGACTGCACAGGGATCACATGAAGGTTTGCTGGATACGGATCTGGGAATTCCCTCATTCACGTCGCTCTGCGAGCGCGTCCATCGTTGGGGGGCCAGGATAGCCCTGCAGGTAACACCGGGAACGGGCCGCAACGGCTTCCCGAATGAATTTGGCGATCCCCCTATTTCTGCGTCTGCGATCCCGAGCTTCTTTAATCCGGATGTGATCTGCCGTCCATTGCCTGTTGAGGAGATCAAAGAGATCGTCGACCGCTTCGGACCTGCTGCTGCCCTGGCACGCGACGCAGGCTTTGACGCGATCGAGGTCCATGCCCATGCGGGTTATCTTATCGACCAGTTCATGTCGACCTGCTTCAATCACCGCACAGATGAATATGGCGGCTGCGTCGAAAACAGAACTCGCTTTGCACGTGAGATAGTTGCAAAGATCCGCGAAGTAGTCCCCGACATGCCTATACTCTTCCGTATAGCTCTTGACCATGGCTTCCCCGGTGGACGTACCTTTGAAGAGAGCAAGGAGATCCTGCGCTGCCTGCAGGATGCGGGTATCGACGCCTTTGACGTTGACGCCGGCTCCTATGAGCGCCTCGACTATATCTTCCCGCCGTCCTATCAGGGACCTGCCTGTATGCAGTATGTCTGCGACTGTGCACGTGAAGTGCTGACTGTTCCCGTTCTCAACGGCGGCACTCATGATCCAGACACGGCACTTGATCTGATCACATCAGGCAAAGCCGACTTTGCGATACTCGGACGTGCTCTTATCGCAGATCCCGAATTGCCGCGCAAGCTTCTGGAAGGCCGCCGTGAGGACGTGCGCCCCTGCCTGCGCTGCAATGAAGACTGCATCGGCAGAATATGGAACCGCCGTACAAGACTGAGTTGCTCTGTAAATACACGAGTAGGTGAGGAAGAGCATTTCAAGATCGAAAAGACCCAGGATCCGAAGAATATCGTTGTAGTCGGAGCTGGTCCTGCCGGTCTTGAGGCAGCGCGTGTTGCCGCACTCGAAGGACATAAGGTTACCGTGTTTGAAAAAGACAGCCGTATCGGCGGTACAGCACGGACAATTGCCACGGCATCTTTCAAGAACTATATACGCGCACTGTTTGACTGGTATGAAGTACAGATGGATAAGCTGGGCGTCGATGTTAAGCTCAATTATACAGTCACTGCAGATGATCCTGCACTTGCTGCGGCAGATCAGATCTTTGTAAGTGAAGGTTCCGTTCCTGTTGTTCCGCCCATACCGGGCCTGAACCGTGAAGGTATCTACAGCATGTTGGAGATACATAAGGATCACAGCCTTGTCAAAGGCGATAAAGTGGTTATCTGCGGCGGCGGTGAGTCCGGATGTGACGGCGGTTATGAACTGGCTCTTGATTACGGCAAGCAGGTGACAATAGTTGAGATGGCCGATATGCTCGCCCGTGATGCTATGTTTATCAACCGCAACTGCATAATAGCAAAGATGGATGCTCTCGGCGTTCGAATGATGACCAAGACAAAGGTAAAGGAGATCGACGACACCGGTGTTGTTGTTGAGAAGGAAGACGGAACGCTCGAGCATCTCGAGGCCGATACCGTAATCAATGCTCTCGGTATGCGTCCTGTATATGATGTCACTAACGCCATCAAGGCTAAGTACCACACCAAGACCCGCGTCATCGGCGATACGGAGAAGATGGGAAAGATAGGTACTGCTATCCGCACCGGTTTCTTTGCCGCTATGAGCATCGACCGCTAAAGTAAAACCTAAACGACTGAATTAAACATTATTCGGAGGTAAAAATGGAAGAATTCAAACTGAACAAGTTTAAAATCGAGCATATCTTCTCTTACTCTGTAGAAGTGGATCCCAATATGTTCATCCAGAAGCTCCCCACCAAGGATACACGTGTTACCGGCAATATCACCGGTGGAACGGTATGGGGTCCCAAAGTAAACGGAAAGATCCTCCCGATGGGTGCTGACTGGTCTGTTGTCCACCCCAATGGAATTGTTGATGTTGACTGCCGTGCAATGATCGAAACAAATGACGGTGCGCATATAAACATGTTCTATACCGGACGTATAGATCTCGGAAGTGAGCAGGCAGCAGAAGATTATTCAAATGGTAAGTTCCCACCCGTTATGGGCACGCAGCCCAAGCATGTGCTGGACTGTGACGATCCGCGTTACGAATGGGTCAACCGTGTTTCCTGCTTCTGCATCGGTCGTGTCGACTTTACCGGAGATCCTATCGTGATCCAGTATGATGTATATTCATTCTATGCGACTCCGTTTGAGGAAGACTGATCGCTAATACAGATCTAAAGACGAAGCAGGACTTACCGGGTTACAAGTCCTGTATATCAAATATCAATCAGGAGGAATAATTACATGTTATTTGATCTTCACGGAAGAGTTGCGGTCGTCACCGGAGCATCCAGCGGTCTTGGACGTCAGTTTGCCCTTGCGCTTGCACGGCAGGGCGCTGATGTGGTCGTTATGGCCCGCCGCCTTGAAAAACTGGAGGCAGTGGCGGAAGAGATTCGTGCCGTCGGTTCAAAAGCTCTTGCCGTAAAATGCGATGTATGCAATGTTGAAGAGATAAAGGCTGCCGTTAAGGCAACAATGGATGAATTCGGCAGGGTCGATATCCTGGTTAATAATGCCGGCGGCGGTCCGATCTACAGCATTATGGATACACCGGACGATTTCTGGCAGCATGGCCTGGATCTCGAACTCTCAGGTGTGTTCTATTGCATGCGCGAGTTTGGCAGAGAAATGATAAAAGCCGGTTATGGTCGTATAATTAACAATTCTTCTCTGTTCGGGAAAATCGGTACAGCTGACCTGCCGGTTTCCAATTACTGCGCTGTTAAAGGCGCTGTTGTGAACCTCACACGTGAGGCAGCCGGTGAACTCTGTAAATACGGTATCACAGTAAACTGTGTATGCCCGGGCTTCTTCCCGTCAGAATCGAACAATCCTGCGGCGATGGAGGCAATGGGCCCCTGGATCAATGCGCGTACTCCGATGGGACGTGCCGGTGTGGAAGGTGAACTTGACACAACGATAGTATACCTTGCAGCCACGGAGTCCTCATATGTAAACGGAGCCATTATCTCCTGCGACGGCGGCTGGACAGCAGTCTGAGAAAGAGGCCTTTATATGGATTTAAAGCTAAAAGACAAAGTATTTCTCATAAACGGTGCAACAGGTGGAATAGGGCGTGCAGTCTGTTTTGCGCTTAAAGCCGAAGGAGCAAAGATCGCACTGTCCGGAAGAGATGAGCAGAAGGTACGTGCTCTCGCTGAAGAGCTTGGATTAGGACCGGACAGACTTTGGACAAATGTTGCCGATGTGACATGTGAAGAGCAGGTCAAGGCTTTCGTAGACGGTGCACTTGCACACTTCGGTCATATCGATTCTGTCCTGCCTAACGCCGGTTATGAAGGCAAATGGGAATTCGCCGCACAGATGAGCAAAGAAAACTTTGATAAGGTTTTCAGTACTAATGTGCTTGGCGTAATGTACATGCTCAAATACGGCGGTGAAGTCCTTGCAGCACAGGGGCATGGCTCTATAGTAGTCACTTCTTCCATCGGAGCTGTTGTGGGAAGTCCCGGTATGGCGATCTACTGTGCGTCAAAGCATGCAGTCCAGGGTCTTGTAAAATCTGTGGCAAGAGAACTCGGACCGAAGGGGGTCAATGTAAACAGCGTCAATCCTGACGGCGTCTATACGCCGATGCTTGATCGTATAGGCCGCAATGCTTTGGGAGATGAGATGCCGATAGAGGATCTTCGCGCAGCATTGACCGGCGGCTGCTATGACAAACGAGCTGCTGATCCTGAAGAAGTTGCTTATCTTATTCTTTATTTTGCCTCACCTTGGGCATCGCATATTTATGGAACAAAGATCGTTATAGACGGTGCTAACGGTGACGGAGAAACTGTTCGTCCGTAAGATAAGATTTTCCCTTACAAGCTAATACTGGTAAAGGCCGCAGTGTTGCTGTTATTCAGTTCGCTGCGGTCTTTTTTTATACGTTCATGAAACAACCAGCTTTTTATATTTATAAAAAGGCGGGATTGTGTTATATTTACTGAGCAATGAATAAAAAAGCTGTTACTGAAAAACAGAATAAAAAAACCGGGGGCAGTTCCGCTGCCCTTATCTGGCGTTTTCTGAAAGGCAGCAGGCTTCTTTTCACGCTGAGCATCCTATCGGCGACGATCGCCTCTTTTGCAGATATGATCGGTCCGCAGATAATCAGAGCGGCGGTGGACAATGCACTCGGCGGGCAGGAAGCGCACTTTTCAAAGCCGGTAATGGATCTTGTGGATCATTTCGGAGGCTTTGCGTATCTCGGAAAACATCTTTGGATCATGGCGCTCGCTCTGGTTATAATCGCTGTATTGAGAACGGTCATGCAGTACGTTTTCAGAGTGAGCAACACTGCCGCTACCGAGACTCTTGTGAAGACGATGAGGGATTCCCTGTTTTCACATATTGAGCGTCTTCCTTATTCATGGCATATGAAAAACCATACGGGCGACATCATCCAGCGCTGCACGTCCGACCTCGATACCATGCGTAGCTTTGTATCGGAACAGCTCACGAATGTGATGAGGATAATTATCCTGCTTATTCTTGCCATAGTTTTCATGCTCAGGATGGACGTAGCGCTTACGCTCATAGCAATGATCCCTGTGCCCTTCATAATGGCCTATTCCATCGTATTTCACGGGAAGATAGGGAAGGGTTTCCTTGAATGTGATGAAAATGAAGGCATCCTTTCCACCATGGCGCAGGAGAATCTGACGGGTGTCAGAGTAGTACGCGCTTTCGGCCGTGAGCGCTTTGAAAAAGACAGATTCGAGGCACAGAACGACTATTACACCGGCAAATGGGCCAGACTTGCGGGAGTCATGAGCTTTTACTGGAGTTCGCAGGATATCCTGTCGGGGATCGAGGTAATGCTCGTTATAGTGTTTGGCGCGATCTTTTGCATCAGGGACAGAATGACAGCCGGTGAATACATAGCTTTCATCTCCTATAACTCGATGCTTGTCTGGCCGATAAGGATGCTCGGCAGGATGATATCTGAAATGAGCAAGGCCGGCGTATCGATCGACAGGATAGCCTACATCATGGATTCCGAAGAAGAAAAGGCACCTGAGGATCCGGACTATCCGCCTATGGACAAAGATATCGAGTTCAATCATGTGAGCTTTGCATATGAAGGCGGTCCTGAGATCCTGCACGATATTTCCTTTAAGATGAAAGCCGGCACCACCCTCGGTATACTCGGTGGAACGGGAAGCGGAAAGTCTACCATCGTTCTGCTGCTTGACAAAATGTACGATCTTCCTGAAAACTGCGGTACGATCACGATCGGCGGTATAAATATAAAGGACATCGATACGGAATGGCTGAGGCGCAATATAGGGATGGTCCTTCAGGAGCCGTTCCTGTTTTCCCGTTCACTCAGAGAAAACCTTTCGATCACTTCTGAAACGATCTCAATGGAAGACATCAGGGAAGCAGCGGCTGCAGCATGCCTTGATGAGACTATAGATAGCTTCAGCAACGGTTATGACACCTTCGTGGGAGAGCGGGGAGTGACGCTGTCAGGCGGGCAGAAGCAAAGAGCTGCGATTGCGAGGATGCTTACGAGGAACACACCTGTTATGATATTCGATGATTCGCTCTCCGCAGTTGATACCGAGACAGATTCCAGGATCCGCAGGTCTCTTGAATCAAGATTCGGCTCGGCAAGCATCATCCTCATATCTCACCGTATCACCACTCTGTCGAAAGCTGATCAGATCATTGTCCTTGACGACGGGAAGATAGTAGAGCGCGGAACTCATGATGAGCTGTGCCGGGCAGGCGGCATATATCAGAAGATAAATGAAATACAGGCAAGTTCAAGGGAGACAGCGTCATGAAAGAAAATGAAGCTAATGTCTCACTGAAGTATTTCGGCATCGGGAAGGTAGTTCCTTTCCTGAAAAGATACCGTCTGCAAATCGCTGTAATGCTCCTCGGAAGCTTAGCAACGGGAGTCGTCGATACCATACTGCCTCTGTTCAGCAGATATGCTCTGAATCATTTTGTGGCTGAGCGTACGCTGGATACTCTTCCTTCGTATATATGTATATATGCTGCAGCCATACTGTTTTCGGCTTTCAACAACTATTATTCCTGCACTCTTGCAACGAAGATAGAGGTCTGGCTGTCGAGGGACATGCGCAACAAAGCCTTTGAACATCTGCAGACGCTGTCGTTTTCATATTTCAATCAGAACAGCGTTGGCTATATACATGCAAGGCTTATAAGCGACACGGGAAAGATTGGCACACTGTTCTCATGGACTCTCTTAGAGGGGATATG
>CACYDX010000342.1 GCA_902773255.1 Oscillospiraceae bacterium | reverse complement strand
TAGAGGGGATATGGCATCTTACTTACCTCATCGGCGCGATAACGGTGATGCTCATTATCAATGCAAAGCTTGCTCTGCTGGTGATAGCTATAATGCCCCTGATAGTCGTTTTCTTCAGCATTTTCCAGAAGAAGCTGGTTGAAGTGAACCGGAGCGTAAGAGAGATCAATTCACGCATAACCGGTAATTTCAATGAGGGGATAACCGGTGCAAAAACCATTAAATCACTGGTCATTGAAGAGAAAATAGACGCCGATTTCCAGAAAGACACCACGGAGATGAAAAAAAGGAGCATCCATGCTGCTCGCGTTCGCGGCGCTTTCGGAGCAACTATGAACCTTGCCTCATCTCTTGCGGTAGCACTGGTGCTCTGGAGAGGCGGCTATATAGCCGTTAGCGAGATAGGCACCTTTTCCATGTTCATGTCATATGCCGAAGGCATAATGGAACCGATAAGATGGATCATAGATATCATCTCCGATTTTATCACCGCGCAGGTGAATATCGAGCGTTATACAAAACTGGTTGAGACGGTTCCGGATGTCACCGATACTCCTGAAGTCATAGAGAAATACGGCGACAGTTTCGAGCCGAAAAAAGAGAACTGGGAACCGATCAAGGGAGATATCGAGTTCAAAGATGTGGATTTCATGTATCCCGATGGTGATGGGTATGTTCTCAAAAATTTTGATCTGAAGATCCCCTTCGGCAGCAATGTGGCAGTAGTCGGTGAAACGGGAGCCGGAAAATCCACGATAGTAAACCTTATATGCAGATTTTTTGAACCGACCCGTGGTACTCTGCTGATCGACGGCAGAGACGCCAGGGAACGATCCCAGCTCTGGCTTCATTCGGCGATCGGCTATGTTCTGCAGACACCGCATCTGTTTTCAGGCACAGTAAGAGATAACCTGAAATACGGGAATCCGGGAGCAACGGAGGAGCAGATAGATGCTGCGCTGAAACTCGTTTCAGCCGACAGGATAATCGACAGACTTGAAAACGGCTTGGACAGCGACGTAGGTGAGGGGGGAGATATGCTCTCGACAGGGGAGAAGCAGCTGATATCATTTGCCAGAGCAATAATCGCCGATCCCCGTATCCTCATTCTCGACGAGGCGACAGCATCAGTTGATACGCTTACCGAGCAGCAGATACAGAACGCAATAGACAAGGTTATCCAAGGCAGGACATCGATAGTTATTGCTCACAGGTTGTCTACCGTGAGAAATGCGGATATAATACTTGTAGTCAAAAACGGTAAGATCATCGAAAGAGGAAAACATGACGAACTGTTAAGAGCCGGAGGATACTACAGCAGGCTGTATACCAGACAGTATGAGGACGAGGCTACCAATTCGGTGTTTGCCGATAACAGAGCGTGATAAGCGCATTCGGGAGGAAAACAAATGAAACAGTATTTTGAAATAGTCGATGTAATGGCAAGGGAGATCCTCGACTCAAGAGGAAATCCGACTGTTGAGGTGGAAGTCACGCTTGATGACGACACTGTCGGCAGAGCATCAGTGCCTTCCGGAGCTTCAACAGGAATGTATGAGGCATGCGAACTGCGGGACGGCGATCCGGAAAGATACTGCGGAAAAGGCGTCAGCACTGCTGTAGAGAACGTGAACGGTGAGATAGCAGAAGCGTTGCTTGGCCTGAATGCGCTCGATCAGTGCTCAGTTGACAAAATACTTATAGATATCGACGGCACTGCGAATAAGAGCAGGCTCGGAGCGAATGCAATACTCGGAGCATCTTTGGCATGTGCAAAAGCCGCGGCTGAAGCTTCCGGTCTGAGCCTTTATAATTATATCGGTGGATGCAACGCAAAGATGATGCCTGTTCCGATGATGAATGTGCTCAACGGCGGAGCGCATGCCACTGGCTCAAACGTGGATATCCAGGAGTTCATGATAATGCCTGTGTGTGCCGGATCTTTCAGAGAAGCGCTGCGTATGAGCACCGAGGTGTTCCATACTCTAAAGAAGTTCGTTCCCGCATCGGGCGTGGGTGACGAGGGTGGATACGCTCCGAGCCTCGAAAAGGATGAAGATGCTCTCATTGCCCTTGTCAGAGCGATAGAAGCTGCCGGTTATGTTCCCGGTGAAGATTTCATGATAGCTATAGATGCTGCGGCTTCCGAGTGGTTCTGCGAAGATGACGGTCTCTATCATCTTCCGAAGAGAAAGACTGTATTGAGCAGCAGCCAGGTCATCGACATGTGGGAAGATTTTGCTGACAGATATCCGATCATATCTCTTGAAGACGGCATGGGAGAAAACGACTGGAACGGGTGGAAACAGCTGACAGACAGGCTGGGAAAACGCCTGCAGCTGGTAGGAGACGATCTTTTCGTCACCAATACAGAGCGCATCAGGAAAGGTATTGAGTTCGGAGCCGCTAATTCCGTTCTGATAAAACTGAATCAGATAGGAACACTGACTGAGACTCTTGATGCAATAAGTACAGCTCATCGTGCCGGATGGACAGCCATTGTTTCGCACCGGTCGGGTGAAACAGAGGATACGACGATAGCGGATATATCTGTTGCTGTTAATGCCGGTCAGATAAAGACAGGAGCTCCATCAAGGACAGACAGAGTAGCCAAATACAATCAGCTTCTGAGGATAGAGGACGAACTGTTCGATATACCGCTGTTTCCCGGAATGGATGCATTCTGGTCACTGAGATAGCGCACAGGCCGCAGCAGGCGTTTTCCTTGACAAGCTGCGGAGCGTTAACATACAATGAATGTAAATATTAGGACATAAATACTTTCAGAATGGAGGACAATGAGAAAATGAAGTACTGCACAAAATGCGGAGCAAAGCTCATTGAAGGAGCTAAATTCTGCACAGTCTGCGGAAACAGAGCAGATCAGAGCGCGCCTGCACAGAATGTTCAGACTACGCCTGTAAAAGAGCCTGCGGCTCCCGCTCAAGTATCTTATCAGGCGGCGCCACAGACAGCTCCGTCGCCTGATAAGAAGAAGTTCAAATGGGGGATACTTGCGGCGGTCATAGCCTTTGTGCTTATTATCGGCGCCGCGGCTGCCATACTTATTCCGAAGTTTACCCTTGATGCACCGAGGAAATTCGTTGAGATGCACAGGGTCATCATCACACCGGTAGTAGATCTTTCGGCCGAGACAGTAACAAGAGATCTTGACCCGGAGAGATCGAACAAGGTCAAAGAGTATTCCGGGATCGATACGGATTTCACCGTAACAGTCGATATGGAGACTGGTTCCGACTACGTTGATGGGATACTCGAAGGATCTTCAGTTACCTTTAAGGTGAAGAGCGATCCGGAGAAGCCGATATTCGGCTTTATACTCAATCTCAGCGGCTCGGACATCCTGAGCGGGACCATTGTCACCGAACAGGATAAGATAGGGATAAGCCTGCCTGAACTGAGCGACGAGTATTACCAGATCAGCTATGAGGATCTCTCTGATATCCTTATGGCAGTCGGTATTGATTCGGAAGTAGACATTCAGTCTCTCATGGGCGCCATGTACAGCACCGAGTCCCCTCTCGGAGTAGACAGTGAGCAGCTTAAGGACATAATCGATTCTTA
>CACYDX010000341.1 GCA_902773255.1 Oscillospiraceae bacterium | reverse complement strand
CAGACCTTCGACTGGCACTTCAACGTCGTAGAGGAAGGAGCAGAGAATACCTCCATCCTCGCATCGATCGCGACGCCGTTCGCCTTCCTCCTCATCCCGCTTGGATTCGGAGTGTGGCAGCTCGCTGCAGCGGCCATCACGGGATTCATTGCGAAGGAGAACGTAGTCGGCACGCTCGCCGTAGTATTCGCTCTGACGAATTTCATCGATACGGAGGAGCTGGCAATGACAGGCGGAGCCAACACCGTAGCCGCCACCATGGGCCTTACATCGGTCACGGCCCTCGCGTATCTGTTCTTCAACCTCTACACGCCTCCGTGCTTTGCGGCGATCGGAGCCATGAACTCGGAGATGAAGAGCAGGGGCTGGCTCTGGGGAGCCATCGGCCTTCAGCTCAGCACCGGCTACACCATCGCTTTCCTGGTATACCAGTTCGGCACTCTCTTCACAGAGGGACACTTCGGAACGGGCTTCGTTCCGGGACTGATAGCAGTAGCCTGCATGGTCGCAGCTGTCATCCTCATCGGAAAGAAGACGAGAGCTCACTTCGACGAGCAGTATGCCCTGCATAAGATCGCAAAGAAGGGAGCGGCGGCATAATGATCGCTACGGTATTGGGTATAGCGGCACTGGCGCTGATACTGTTTTTCGCGGGACGATACATCTATAAAGAAAAGAAAAAGGGCAACCACTGCATAGGCTGCCCGTACGCCGACTCGTGTCCGAAGCACGGGTACGGAGGCAACTGCAAACAGTAAGGGAAGGGACCTGCGCGAACCCGCGCGGGTCCTTTTTTAGTGTGCCGGATTGATTATGCGGCCCGTTTGTGAGATTATTGGTTTGATATTGCTAACACCGATGGAATAAAAGAAATGAAACTCAGCGAATTAAAACAGGAACAATCAGCATATATATGCTCGGTAGGCGGCGAAGGAGCTCTGAGGCAGCATCTGCTCGACATGGGTGTGATACCCGGAGCGCTGGTCAGGCTGATCAAATTCGCGCCGATGGGCGACCCTATGGAGGTCCGCATACACGGATACGAACTGACTCTGCGCCTGTCTGACGCAGACAAGATCACGATCCGCCTGACTGAAGACGAAGCCCGTGAGGAAAGCGCCGGTGCCGGCTTCGAATGGGAGGCCGAGCACCCGGGACTCGGCGAAGAGGGGCGGTACCACGAGAAGGAAGGCGAGGACCCTCTGCCGGACGGCACCCGGCTGACCTTTGCTCTTGTTGGTAACCAGAACAGCGGCAAGACCACTCTCTTCAACCAGCTCACGGGTTCGAACCAGCATGTGGGCAATTTCCCCGGAGTCACGGTCGACCGCAAGGACGGAGTCATAAAGGGGCATCCGGATACCCTGATCACGGATCTTCCGGGCATATACTCGATGTCGCCGTACTCAGGCGAGGAGATAGTCTCGAGGGACTTCGTCCTCAAGGAGAAGCCTAAGGCGATAATCAACATACTGGATGTCACCAGCATAGACCGCAGCCTATACCTGACTATGCAGCTCCTCGAGATGGGACTGCCGATGGTCGTTGCGCTGAACATGATGGACGAGATGACCGGAAACGGCGGCTCGGTGGACATAAACAGGATGGAGCAGATGCTCGGCGTACCTGTCGTGCCCGTCTCGGCTGCGCAGAACCAGGGCGTTGACGAGCTCGTGAGCCACGCCATACACGTGGCGAAATATCAGGAAGGTCCGATGCGGCAGGACTTCTGCGACAGCACGGAACACGGAGGAGCGGTCCACCGCTGCCTTCACGCGGTCTGCCATCTGATAGAAGATCATGCCGAAAGGGAAGGCATACCGCTGCGCTTCGCGGCAGCAAAGCTTATCGAAGGAGATGAGCTCATACTGAGAGCGCTCATGCTCGATCAGAACGAGAAGGAGACGCTTGAGCACATAGTCCTGCAGATGGAGAATGAGCGCGGGCTCGACAGGAGCGCCGCGATGGCCGACATGCGCTACTCGTTCATATATAAAGTGTGCGACCGCTGCATAACGCGCCCGAGAGAGAGCAAGGAGCACATAAGGAGCAGCAATTACGATAACGTCCTGACCGGCAGATACACT
>CACYDX010000340.1 GCA_902773255.1 Oscillospiraceae bacterium | reverse complement strand
CCTCGCCCGTCAGGATACTGAGAGGGAAAGACTTATCATCGGAGCTGCAGGGGCTTTACCCCTGCGGAGAGGGAGCCGGATATGCCGGCGGGATCAGCTCCGCTGCTGTGGATGGCATGCGATGCGCAGAAGCCGTGGCCGAAGCCATGATAATAAAATACTGCAGATAAAAAACGGCTGCTTTTATGCAGCCGTTTTACTTTTCGCGTTCGGAAATCTTTGAAAGGAAGAGAAACATCGGCATCATCGACTTGTATGCATCTGCGATGATATTCGGAAGTTCCGGAGAAAAGAGATCCCCTCCGAAATCACAGTGGCGTGACAGGGAGAAGTATTTTTTGTTGTACCAGTCAGCAGTATAGCCGGACTTCTCTTCCTTAGGCCGTTTATAATCCTCGCCGTCGAGTCTGAGACCAGGCAGAGAGGCCATCTGCTCCGCCAGTCTTTCAAAGGCGGCCGGATTGGCGTCTACCGTTTTGCGGTAGCATTCCATCTGGCGCGGGTATCCGTAGTAACCCATTCCGTATGCATATGAGGAGGCTTTTATCTCAAACCAGAATGCAGGACCTTCATCATCCGGATCAGATGAAAACTGATCCAGAAATATTGTGAACCAGAGGGCCTCCTTATAGGGGCCTCTGCCGAAGAGCCTTCTTGCGTCACGGTATATCCTTGAAACGTGGACACGGAAGTCAAGTTCGGGGAAGCGCTCGCTCATTATCGCATATGTATCGGATGCGAGAGCTCTGAAGGGCCTGTTAAGATATGTCTCGAATTCCTGCTTGTGGGCGTTGAACCATGGCCGCTCGTTGTTGAAGGCCAGTTCCCACATGAACTCTGAAGTCTCTTTTGAAAAACCGTTGAACATAGATGATAACCTCGCTTTGCGCGGTTGATTCTATCATATAAGTAAACACAAATCAATGCCGGCGGAATCTGTACATTAATGTCGTTTTATGATATAATAAATCGTTATTTTGATCATAACACGAATGGACCGAAGGGGGCTTATGCGTGAAAATCATAATTGCGGGAGCCGGCCGTATCGGACTGGCGCTTACCGAGGTGCTTTCCGAAGAAGGACACGACATTACGCTCATCGACAGAAATGCCGATATTATTTACCATGCTTCAAATACATATGACGTTATATGTGTTGAGGGGAATGCCACTTTAGCGGAAACGCTGACCGAAGCAGGCGCCGAGACCGCGGACCTTCTCATCGCGGCGACGCAGCAGGATGAAGTCAACATGGTATGCGGCATCTCTGCGAAAAAACTCGGCACGAAGGACGTCATAGTCCGCGTCAGGGAGACCGAGTACATGAAGCAGAGCGAGTTTCTCCGGGACGCGCTGGGCATTACTCTCATCATCAATCCTGAATTCGAGTGTGCCAAAGAGATATCCAGGATCCTGCGTTTCCCAAGTGCGGCAAGGGTCGAGATCTTTTCCAAGAGCAGCACGGAGCTAGTTGAGCACAGAGTCCGTGAAAACGGCAGGCTGGACGGCGTGCAGCTTAAGGATCTGGAACGCCTGTTCCATGCGAAGGTCCTCGTCGGAGTGGTAAAGAGGGAAAATCAGGTCTTCGTTCCAAACGGCGATTTTGTTCTGAGGGGCGGAGATACTCTTGAGATCACGGGACCTTCCAATGAGGTCAGAAAGTTCTTTATATCCGCGGGAGAATACCGCAGACCGATAAAGGACGCCATCATCATGGGCGGCGGCAGGATAAGCGTTTATCTTGCGTCTCTGCTCATTGATTCCGATATAGATGTCACCGTTATCGAGATGGACAGGGAACAGTGTGAGAGATTCTGCGATATCGTTCCGAAAGCACATGTCATCTGTGCCGACGGTACCAGCAATGAAGTCCTTCTCGAGGAGAACATCAATAAAACAGGCGGTTTCGTTGCCCTGACCGGTGACGACGGAGACAATATCGTCACCTCGCTTTACGCCGCGAAATGCGGAGTGGAAAAGATCGTCACGAAGGTAAACCGCGACCATTATTCGGAGATCCTCGACAAGTCTATCCTCGAGAGTCTTGTCACCCCGAAAAACGTTATCGCGCAACAGATCGCAAGATATGTCAGGGCTATGGATAATTCCAAGGGCAGCGGCATGGAGTCTCTCTACAGGATAGCAGACGGCAAGGCGGAGGCGCTTGAGTTCAAGGTGAGCGCCGGAGCCAAATGCATAGGAACGCCGCTGAAGGATCTCAGAATAAGGAAGGATATGATCATCGCAGCGATAATTCACGGTTCCAAGGCACATATACCAAACGGCAATTCGGTGATAGAAGAAGGCGATCATGTCATTGTCATCACTGCGGCAGGCAGACTCAATGACATCGATTCCATAATTGAGGAAACTGCCGGATGAATTACCGAATGATAAGCCGCGTTCTCGGATATGTCCTTCTGATCATAGCGGCGCTGATGCTGCTGCCGCTGATCGCGGGGCTGTGCTACAGGGAGAACGTTCTGAATTTTGTGATAACCATAGGCTGCACTGCGACTCTCGGTTTCATCATGACAAGGGTAAAGCCCCGGAGCCAGGCGCTTTTCGCAAGGGAAGGCTTTGCGATAGTGGGAATCTCATGGCTGCTGATGTCACTTCTAGGCGCGCTGCCTTTTGTTATAAACGGAGATATTCCCAACTATATCGATGCGGTTTTCGAGACGGCCTCAGGCTTCACCACCACGGGCGCTTCCATCCTCACTAACGTTGAAGGACTCACCAGAGGCTGCATGTTCTGGAGATGCTTCACCCACTGGATTGGCGGTATGGGAATGCTGGTGTTCCTTATGGCGGTCATGCCCATGAGCGGCGAGCACTCCATGCATATAATGAGGGCTGAGGTGCCGGGGCCGACTGTCGGAAAACTCGTCCCGAGAGTAAAAAAGACGGCTACCATCCTCTATATGATCTACTTTGCGCTCACTGTCCTCGAAGCGATCCTTCTCCTCTGCGGCGGCATGAGCTTCTATGATGCTGTATTGCATGCATTCGCCACCGCGGGCACCGGAGGCTTCTCCACCAACGGGGCCTCGATTGGAGGCTTCAACAGCGCATATATAGATATAGTGGTCACGGTGTTCATGATACTGTTCGGCGTGAACTTCAACCTGTATTTCCTCATGCTGATAGGAAAATTCAAGGATGCGCTCAAAAGCGAGGAGCTCCATGTATATCTGGGGGTTATAGTCTCCGCCGCCGTTATAATTGCGGTATGCATAGCCAATATGTACGGAGGCTTCTTCAAGGCGCTGAGGTATTCGTTCTTCAACGTGGCCACAGTAGTCAGCACCACCGGTTTCGGCAATGCGGACTTCACTAAATGGCCTGCGCTGGCACAGTGCTTGCTCGTTGCGATAATGTTCATGGGCGGCTGCGCCGGCAGCACGGGCGGAGGAATGAAGGTCTCGAGGATCATGGTGGTGGTGAAATCCGCCTTTGCGGATATCGCACAGATGATCTTTCCCCGCAGCGTGAACGTTGTGAGGCTCGATAAAAGGAGAGTAAACTCCGAAACAGTGAAAGCCTGCAACACCTATTTTTCAATCTATATGGTCTCACTGCTTCTGACGACACTGCTCATTTCAACGGACGGCTTCGATGTAACTACGAACTTCACAGCCGCCGTTTCCTGCCTTTCCAACATCGGACCGGGACTCTCCCTCGTCGGCCCTGCCGGAAATTTTGCAATGTTCTCCGGTTTTTCCAAGATAGTGATGACTCTTGCCATGCTTCTCGGAAGACTTGAGATCTACCCGTTGCTCGTGCTCGTTATGCCGACTATGTGGAGAAGAAAATAAGAACAATAACGCAGGGCTTAAAAAAGCTCTGCGTTGTTATTTTTCATAAAAATGAAACTCGGCGAAAGTCATTTGTTGCAATGCTTAAACGGTAAAGCTATAATCTCTTTCATAAAGAAATAACGGAGGAAAAAAACGATGGCGGACAACGTAAGACCCGAAAGCATGAAACGCATCAATACCCCTGAACTGGCAGAGGCTTTTATCGAAGAACAGATCAAGGCTCTGCGTGAACAGATAGGAGACAAGAAAGTGCTTCTCGCACTGTCCGGAGGCGTCGACTCGTCAGTCGTTGCGGCGCTCCTGATAAAGGCTGTAGGAGATCAGCTCACATGTGTCCACGTAAACCACGGCCTGCTGAGAAAAGGCGAGCCGGAGCAGGTGATAGAGGTCTTCCGCAATCAGATGAAGGCCAATCTCATATATGTGGACGCGGTCGACAGGTTCCTCGATAAGCTCGCCGGAGTTTCCGATCCCGAGACGAAGAGAAAGATCATCGGCGGAGAATTTATTGATGTCTTTGCCGAAGAAGCCCGCAAGCTGGACGGTATCGAGTTTCTGGCTCAGGGAACGATCTGGCCGGATATTCTCGAAAGTGAAGCAGGTATCAAAGCGCACCATAATGCCGGCGGTTTGCCTGAGGATCTGAAATTTGAACTGGTAGAGCCGGTCCGCATCCTGTTCAAGGATGAAGTCAGGGT
>CACYDX010000339.1 GCA_902773255.1 Oscillospiraceae bacterium | reverse complement strand
TGCTCGTTTATTCCGGAGAAAAAGACTTTATCTTTCTGGTGGAGTTTTGACATCTGAAGGCGGACCCCCGGTGATTTCTTTTTTCCGTTGTACGTCATCACCATCACTTCCGCATAACCCATACACCCAGGGCATCGGTCCTTAGCCTGACGGGTTAACTGTTTTAAGGGGAGCGCACCAAGCCTCTCCTTGAAAACCTCATCCTTCATTTTGCTGCCGTAGGTGACAACAACTTTTGCTATGCTATTGAGCATGTTTGAAGAAAAAGAGCCCAGCTCGCCTTGCCAAGTGGCAATACTCAGTCTGAGCACACGGTCCAGAACATGATAGCCGTACTTGGTATAGATGCTTTCAAGTGTGGAAACGCAGTTGATGACGCCGGCTCCTCTGCGCTGGGCAATAATCATCCCGTAAGACTCGACCATGTCTTTGATCATCAGTTGAGTGTTATTCTGCGCCTCTACATTTGCTTGGAAGATTTCAAGTGCCGAGAGGCTCTTTACATGCTTTTGCTGGTTTGCAAAGATGTCCGCCTCGTGCTGGTAGCTAAGATCGTCATAGATCATGCACCAGACAGGAGTGTCTCGAGAACCGGACTTTTCAGCCACAATCTCGATAGTGTGTTGGCCGTCAAAGACATAGTTTGAACCATCGCGGCGACTGACCTTTACAGGGTTGATCTGATACAGGTCAAAGTCCTGAACGGCTTTTTCAATATGCTGGCGAGAAAGATTTCGCTGATAGTTCTGGCTGGATACCAAAAACTTGATCGGGATCTTTTCAAAGTGAACATTTGGAACAAATATGTTCAGGTCTTCCATTTGTTGTCCTCCATGACCGCCAGCAACTCAAGAGCTTTGCCATACAGGTCTTTCAATGCTTCAACAGTCTTTTGCCGTGCGCCGTCAGTAATGCTACTGAAATTGGTTACGTTTTCTACTCGATTCATCGAAGAGATCCATGTCGGAATTGTGAGAGTCAGGCTTGTTACCTCTGCATCCGGATCGTACTTGGGGGCATCCTTCACCGAGGGAGTTGGAGCAGCCGGCGGTGGCAGATTTTTCTTTGCCGTCGCCTTCTGCAGCTCAGTTCGCGTGCTTTTATAGGGCGTAAACGACGCGTTGCTGTCAAATTTGCGGACCACTTTCCTAATCTCGGCAGGACTCAGCTTCGACAAGTCGACCAGGTTCTGATGCGAAATCTTATATCTTCCCGAGAGTAATTTGGGGAACAGCTCCGGGCACTTCTCTTTTATTGTATTAAGAGCTCTGCTATACGCGCCATACTTTTGAATCGTTCCATGAGACACATGGTTATCTGCAGCAATACGGCTGGCCGTTGAATGACCGGCACTTGTCTGCGCGGCAAGCGCTCTCTGGTATTCCGCCTCATCTTCTTCTTTGAGGAGTTCAAGTGGCAAAGAGTGTTGGTTAATGCCCGCAGCATTTCTTCTTTGGTTGACAATCTTCTCAGACTCGTACTGAACGCCAATCAGATATCTGCGAGTCTCTTCCGATATATTCCGCCTGCCGAGCTGATTTGCACAGATCCAGGCGATGACTTCCTCTCTTGTCTCGAAATACATCTCATGGGTCTTGAACGGAAGCCTGTTCTTCCTGCATATCTCATAACGGTTGTGGCCGTCGATAATATAACCTTTCCATGTAACGATTGGGTCTCGGCAGCCATCTGACTGGATGTTCTCTTCAAGTTGACGATATTCGGCCTCCGAAAGAGGTCGAATGAGCGACTTAAACTCTTTGTCGATCTTTAGGCGGGTATTCCCTTTATCATCCATTGCTGCTCTGACTCTCCACTTTCTGAATGGTGTCAAGAGAAAACATAGCAGTTCCGGCATCCGGTAATGCAGAGCCGGTCAAGCGATAAACATCCGCTTCGACATCGCCGGTGATTTGCATCAGCTTAAGGACAAAAGATCTGCTATAGATCTCGTAGGAGTTTTCCGTTTGAAGCCGCCGCTGAACAATGCGATGCACCTGGTCGGCAGGTGCCTCATGCCCGACAGCTCGAATTGCGACCGCTCGCTTCTCGGGGCTCACGAGAAGCTGAATGAGCTTTGGGTCGCCAATTGCATGAAGTGTAGGCCTGTGAATGCGTATTCTGAACTTCTTCATGTCGACAACGATTGTGGCCGGTACAGAAGGAGCTCCCATCAGAAACCACCTCCGTCAGCATTGAATTCGGCGCCTTCCCGGATAGATTTTGCCCCCACGTTCTCCAACATCTGTTGGTTATCTTTATCGGAAATGGAATAGACAGCGTACCCATCGAAGACACTGATCTGCAGGTAGTTCTGATGCTCATCGTAAGGAAGTCCAAACTGGCCTTCCCATTCTTCCGGAAAAACCGGAGTTCGGGAGTTTTTCGGCTTTTCCCCATCCGCGTTT
>CACYDX010000338.1 GCA_902773255.1 Oscillospiraceae bacterium | reverse complement strand
TTCGGGCTTGGGTCTTCCACAGGCATAGAACTCGTAGAGACCGTCGGAAATATGTCAAATGAAGCCAACCACATGGACTATGCGGGCCAGGAGTGGCGTATAGGTGATACGCTGCAGGCCGGAATAGGTCAGTCAGACTCTATTTTTTCACCCCTGCAGCTTGCCGAATATTGTGCAACGGTCGCCAACAGCGGCACCCGCCATTCAGCCTCGATCCTCAAGTCTGTGCGTACATTCGACTACGGCGAAAGCCTCTATGAGAGAGAGCCGAAGGTCATGGCTGAGATCGAATCGGGAGATTATAACTGGTTTGCAGTGCATGAAGGCATGAAACTCGTTGCCAACGACCTCGTAAACAACGAAGCCGTTGCCAAAAACTTCTTCGACTGCGCAAAGAAATGTGCTGCAAAGACGGGAACTGCCCAGAAGGGCGAAAATATAATTAACGACGCTATCTTTATTTGCTACGTGCCCTATGACGATCCGGAAATCGCGATCGCAATGGTGGTCGAAAGGGGAGAAGCAGGAAGCAACTGCGCTTTCATGGCAAGGCAGATAGTTGATGCTTATCTTATGATTAGCAGCTACAATGATGTTTCGGAGTCTGAGATGTCATTGCTGAAATAAAATCAAAGGACCGGCCGGTCTGGACAATTCGGAGGTGCTTATGAATATAGCTCTTATGGCGCACGACGGAAAAAAGGAACTGATGGTCCAGTTCTGCATAGCATACTGCGGCATCCTTGCTGACCATTCCCTCTGCGCGACTCATGTGACCGGGAAATTAGTCAGTGAGGCCACAGGACTGCCTGTTACGCTCTATCTCCATGCCGATCAGGGCGGGGCACAGCAGATCGCATCCCGCATCTCATATAACGAGATCGACCTCGTGATCTTTTTCTGCGATTCATCCAATCCCGGGGGGTTTGAAGACATATCCAGAATAGAGCGGCTTTGCGACCAGTATCTCATACCCTTTGCTACAAATGCCGCCACTGCAGAGGTACTTGTTCAGGGACTTAGACGCGGCGATCTCGACTGGCGAAATATCGTCAATCCTCAGAGACGCTGAGAAGGGAAAAACATGCAAAAAGTTTCGCCGAGGACACTCTCGGGATTTATGGAATTGCTGCCTCCGCAGCAGATAAAGATAGAGCGCATGCTCTCTATACTGAGGGATACCTATGCTTCATACGGGTTCACTCCGCTGGATACACCTGTAATTGAATCGGCTGAGGTGCTTCTTGCCAAGGGCGGCGGAGAAACGGAAAAGCAGATCTACCGCTTCACAAAGGGCGACAGCGACCTTGCGCTGCGTTTTGATCTCACCGTTCCTCTAGCTAAATATGTTGCAGCCAACTACGCACAGCTCAGCTTTCCGTTCCGCCGCTATCAGATCGGGAAAGTATACAGAGGCGAGCGCGCACAGAGAGGCCGGTTCAGAGAGTTCTACCAGGCTGATATCGATGTTATCGGAGACGGAAAGCTGGATATAACTAACGAGGCTGAGATCCCCGCCATTATCTATGATGCTTTCACGAAACTCGGCCTTACGAAGTTTGTCATCCGGGTAAACAACAGGAAGATCCTCAATGGCTTCTATGCTATGAACGGCATGAGTGAGAAGTCCTCCGAGATCATGCGTACCGTTGACAAGATAGACAAGATCGGCGCCGAAAACGTGAAGCAGCTCCTGATAGATGAAGTGAAAATGCTCCCGTGCAAGGCGGAAAACGTCCTTGATTTCATGGCAATATGCGGGTCTAATGCAGAAGTTGTCTCTGCGTTGGAACGGTACAGAGGTATGGATCCGACTTTCGATTGCGGATTCGACGAGCTTATAGCAGTAACAAGATATCTGAGGAGTTTCGGGGTTCCTGAAGAAAATTTCAGGATCGACCTTACGATAGCCAGAGGTCTGGACTATTACACCGGAACGGTATATGAGACCACGATGACGGATTACCCTGAGATCGGCTCTATCTGTTCCGGCGGAAGATATGATGATCTGGCAGGATACTATACTGATAAAGTACTTCCTGGGGTCGGCATATCGATTGGCCTGACAAGGCTTTTCTATGTTCTTTCCGAGCAGGGAATCATCTCCGACGAGATGATAACAGCCCCCTGTGATGCTCTTGTGCTTCCGATGACTGACGATCTCTCGTTTGCGATCGCATCAGCAGCGGTCCTGAGAAATGCCGGAATCAGGACGCAGCTTTATACCGAACAGAAGAAATTCAAGGCAAAGATGAGTTATGCCGACAGGCTTGCTGTTCCATTTACGGTTATAGTCGGAGAGGACGAAGTGAAAGAAGGAGTGCTGTCGGTTAAAAATATGAAGAACGGGGAACAGATAAAGCTTTCACCTGCTGATGCCGCAGATCATATTTCCCGTGCTGTTGCGGAACTCGGAAAAAGCACTGTTATTAAGGAACAATAAACGGAAAAGAGGCATAAGTATGTTTCAGTCACGTACCCATACATGTAATGAGCTTCGTCTGAAAAATGCAGGCGAAAAAGTGAAGATCGTAGGCTGGCTTGAGAACGTAAGAGAAGTGGGAAACAACTTCGCTTTCGGTGTGGTCCGCGATTTCTACGGAAAGACCCAGATAGTCATTGAGGATGAAAAACTCTTTTCACAGATCAAGGCAATTAATAAGGAGAGTACGATCTCGGTTGAGGGAACCGTGAGAGAGCGTGCGAGCAAAAACTCTAAGATCGATACCGGTGATATTGAGATCGTTCCGGAGAAGATCGAGGTTCTTGGCAAGTGTATTTATAATGAACTGCCTTTCGAAATAAATCGGAGCCGTGAGGCTGATGAAACTCAGCGTCTGAAATATCGCTACCTTGACCTGAGAAACCCGGAGGTCAAAAAGAACATTATCCTCAGGTGCAATGTGATCTCAGCGATACGTACTTCCATGATAGAGCATGGTTTCCTTGAGATAACAACACCTATCCTCACAGCCTCTTCTCCGGAAGGCGCGAGGGACTATCTCGTCCCTGCAAGAAAGCATCCCGGCGAGTTCTATGCACTTCCTCAGGCACCTCAACAGTTCAAGCAGCTTTTGATGACTTCCGGCTTCGACAGGTATTTCCAGATAGCTCCGTGCTTCAGGGATGAGGATGCCCGTGGAGACAGATCTCCAGGGGAGTTCTATCAGCTCGATATGGAGATGGCTTTTGCCTGTCAGGATGATGTTTTTGCAGTACTTGAAGATGTTCTGCCGCCGATATTTGCAAAATACGGCAAGTATGATATAGCATCCGTTGCACCGTTCAAACGCATTCCTTATCTCGAGGCGCTTGAGAAATACGGCTCTGACAAGCCGGATCTCAGGATAGATCTTGTTGTAGATGATATCAGTGAACTCGTCAGAGGCACTGAGTTCGCTCCTTTTGCTGAGGGAAATACAGTAAAGGCCGTGGTAGTGAGCGACTGCGCTCTGACCAGAAAGAACATAGAAAAGCTTTGCACGGATGTTGAGGTACAGACAGGCTCAAAACCATATTGGTTCAAGGTCGAGGATAACTGTGAATTTGCTGGTGGTGTTTCAAAGTTCCTGAACGGCAGAAAGGATACTCTCATTTCTGCGCTTGACCTTAAACCGGGATGCCTCGTAGGATTGACAGCGGGAAAGAAAGAAGCGTCGCAGAAGACTGCCGGTGTAATGCTGAAGATGCTTGGAGCGGCGGTACCCTCGCATATGAACAGAGAGCGCTATGAATTCTGCTGGATAGTTGATTTCCCGATGTATGAGATAGGAGATGAATCCGGTGAACTCGAGTTCTGCCACAACCCCTTCTCCATGCCGGCAGGAGGGCTCGAAGTGCTGCTGCAGGCTGAACGTGGGGAGATTGATCCGCTTACCATAACTGCCGATCAGTATGATCTTGTATGCAACGGTGTGGAACTTTCATCCGGCGCCGTAAGAAACCATGATCCTGAGATAATGATCAAGGCTTTTGAGATGGTGCGTCTCGGCGAGGAAGATGTAAAACGCAAGTTCCCCGCAATGTACAATGCGTTCTGCTACGGTGCTCCCCCTCATGCGGGCATCGCTCCCGGAATAGACAGGATGGTCATGCTCCTTGCCGGTGAAGACAGCATCCGAGAGGTCATACCGTTTCCGATGAATAAGAATGCTCAGGATATAATGATGGGGGCTCCGTCAAGAGTCGAACAGAAACAGCTCGATGAACTCCACATAGCACTTGTCGAAGACTGAAAGAAGAACCTGTGAGCCAGCCGATTATCCGGCTGGCTCCAATGATTAACGGATTTAAGGAGATGTTCCTGTTATGGTTGCAAGGATAATGAGCTTCGGTGTCAGCGGCGTGGGAGGCTTTCCGGTATCCGTTGAGGTCGACAGATCAAACGGCCTGCCTGGCTTTGACATTGTCGGGCTGCCTGATGCTGCTGTGAAGGAATCAAGGGAAAGAGTAAGATCTGCTATAAAAAACAACGGGTTTCGTTTCCCTGCTTCGAAGCTGACAGTCAATCTTGCCCCTGCGGACAGAAAAAAAGCCGGCACGGTCTATGATCTGCCCATACTGATAGGTGTACTGTCAGCGCTGGGTGAGATAAAGCAGCCTGACAGCGAAAGTGCGTTTATTGGCGAGCTGTCTCTTTCGGGTGATCTCAGACCCGTGTCAGGAGCGTTGCCGATGGCTATAGCAGCATCACGGGAAGGTGTCAGGCGCTTTTATGTACCTGCTGACAATGCCGGTGAAGCAGCCTTTGCCGGCGGTGTAGAGATAATCCCGGTGAAAGATGTGGTGGAACTTGTTTCCTGCCTGAAAGGAGAACTGCAGATAAGTCCTGCGAAAGAGCCGGACCTGGCTGCAGATGAGGTCTCAGCACCGGACTTTTCAGATGTAAAAGGGCAGAGCAACGTGAAAAGAGCATTCGAAATCGCCGCTGCCGGAGGCCATAACATACTTGTTGTCGGGCCGCCGGGAGCCGGGAAATCCATGATGGCAAAAAGACTTCCGGGGATCCTTCCGGACATGACAAGACAGGAGATGATAGAGTCCACGGAGATATATTCCGTGGCCGGACTGACCGGGAAGAATGATCCCGTGGTACGTACAAGGCCTTTCAGATCGCCTCATCATACGGTCTCTGCTGCGGGACTTGCCGGAGGCGGCACTTCTCCGAGACCCGGCGAGATAAGTCTTGCACATAACGGAGTATTGTTTCTCGATGAGCTGCCCGAATTCAGGAGCGATGTTCTCGAGGTGCTCAGACAGCCCCTTGAAGATGGTGAGGTGACTGTATCAAGAGTATCGGGAAGTGTTACCTATCCCAGCAGCTTCATGCTGGTATGTGCAATGAACCCGTGTAAGTGCGGGTGGTACGGACATCCTTCCGGAAAGTGCAAATGCTCTGAGCAGGATGTTAAGCGCTACCACAGCCGCATTTCCGGCCCGCTGCTGGACAGGATCGATATCATGGTGCAGGTACCTGCACTTGAATATGAGGAACTCCGGGCGCGCACACCAGCTGAAAGATCTGCGGAAATAAGAAAAAGGGTCAACATGGCCAGAGGTATCCAGCAGCAGAGGTTCAGCGGCAGCGGCATTTCTTCGAATGCCAGAATGGACAGCAGGGCGCTGAGGAACTGTTGTATTCTTTCACCTGAATGCGAGGAACTGATGAAGATGGCCTTTGAAAACATGGATCTGTCTGCCAGAAGTTATGACAGGATACTCAGAGTTGCCCGTACCATTGCCGATCTTTCCTGCGAGCGGGATATCCTGCCTGAGCATATTGCCGAAGCTATCCAGTACAGGACATATGATTTCAGAGATCGATGAGCGATCACAGCTGTAAGGCAGGAGAATTACATGGTAATACTTGTGGACATGGACGATGTGCTCGAGCAGCTGGTCGAAGCCATAGTTAAATATAACAACGCGCATTACGGAACAGATGTCAGTGCATATGACGTTGTCGAGTGGAATCTTGCAAGAGCGTTTCCGACACTGACCCGTGAAATGGTGTATTCACCGGAATATGATGAAGACTTCTGGTCTGAGGTGGAGCCGATGCCGGGTGCAGACAAGGTGCTTCGCAGGCTGATTGATGAAGGCCACGATATATATGTGGTTACAGCTTCCACCTATGAAACGCTAAGACAGAAGATGGACGACCTTCTTTTCAGATGGTTCCCGTTCATCGACTGGAAACATGTGATTGTAACCTCGAACAAGCATATGATAAAAGGTGATGTTCTTATAGATGACGGTCCGCATAATCTGACCGGCGGCAGTTACCGCAAGATTCTGTTTGACAGACCGCATAACCGCAGTTTTGATGAGAAAAGCGTCGGTGCGGTCAGGGTTCATGACTGGGAAGAGATATACGAGCAGATATGCATTATGTCTAAAAACAATGAATGACAGGAGAGGGTTACAGCCATGGATAATGAAATAAACGGATCTGCTGAAAGGGAGGAGCATTCTTACAATAACCGTACTTTTGCCGCCGTCAGAAATACTTTTGCCCTGCTTACGGCAATTTGTTTCATAGCTTCTTTCTTTCTGCATGAGCATCATCTTCTCATCAGGGGAATAGGCTACTGTCTGGGGGCATTCGCGTATTTCGCGGAACTGCTTGAACTGACGGAGGGATTCAATCGCAAAAAGCATCTGGATGATCTGTTTATGGCTGTTTGTTTCGGAGGGCTGTATGTTTTCATGGCTGTGTCCTATATCATGGAACACTACGGACTTTAACAGACAATATTGGATAACGGGAATAAGGTAAATGAACGACATAATACTATGCAAACTCGGGGAGATGATCCTCAAAGGGTTAAACAGGAGAAGCTTTGAACAGAAGCTGCTGAACAACATAAAAAAAAGGCTAGATAATATTGGCAGCTTTAAGGTTTACTGCCTTCAGTCGACGGTATATGTGGAAGGCGCTGAAGGAGCGGACATGGTTGCGGCTTTCGAGGCGCTCCGTAAGATATTTGGAATTATAAAGCTGGAAAGGGCCGCGGCATGTGAGAAGGACAAGGATGCCATAGTTGCGCTTGCAAAAGAATACCTTAAGGATGAACTGCTGCAGGCAAAAAGCTTCAAGGTCGAATCAAAGCGGAGCGATAAGAGCTTCCCCATGACGAGCATAGAGCTCAGTCAGTACGTGGGCGGTGAACTGGCCGAGGTTTTTCCCGATACAAAAGTGGATGTTCATGATCCGGAACTCGTTGTGTTTGTTGAAATACGTGATCTTGCTGCATATGTTCACGGGCCGGCCGTGCCGGGAGCTGGTGGAATGCCTCTGGGGTCGAACGGAACGGCAGTAACGCTTCTTTCCGGAGGAATAGACAGTCCTGTTTCAACATATATGATAGCCCGACGCGGTGTGAGACTGATACCGGTCCACTTTTTCTCTTTTCCCTATACCTCTGAACTCGCGAAGGAAAAAGTGCTGAAACTTGCAACTGAACTTACTGAATACTGCGGAAACATGACTGTTGAGATCGTGCCGTTCACACATATTCAGGAGGAGATAAAGTTCAACTGCCCGGAGGAGTTCTTTACGCTTATTATGCGTCGCTTCATGATGAGGATCGCTGAAAGGATAGCAAAGGATAACGGGGCAAAGGCTATTGTTACGGGTGAAAACCTGGGACAGGTGGCCAGCCAGACCATGGAGGCCATGGCCGCCACGCAGGCAGTTGCGGAACTGCCGGTACTGCAGCCGCTCATAGGGATGGACAAGCAGGATATAATAAAGCTTGCCCGGCAGTTGGGAACGTTCGATACCTCAATACTGCCTTATGAAGACTGTTGTACAGTATTTACCCCGAAACACCCGCGCACAAAACCTAAAGTCGCCGAAGTTGCGGCTGCGGAGGCAGTTCTCGATGTCGAGGCTCTCGTTAACGAGGCCATAGCCGGTATAGAGCGGGTAAAAGTCAGCTATTCCGGCGAGTAACTGGAAATAACACGGTGAAAAATGCAGAAACAGGTGTCAGTCCGTTGGAAGACACCTGTTTTTTTACTGTTTGTTCACGAAGTATACGGAAAAAGAAACTATATTATTTACGTAAGATTTGGAATAATAAGTGTAAAGAGGATGAAGATGCCGATTTTCGACAGCAAAAAGAATAGCGGGGAGAACGGTCTGGAACAGAGCCCTTCCGGCTTCACCGGTGAAGCCGGAGACAGAGATCCCGGATCGAAAAACGGCACTGCGAATGAGATATACTCCGACGCTCATTATATTCCTCTTGGTGAGAGCGTTGATCCGCCGAAATACTATACGCCATCTCCGCCGAAGGAGCCTGCGACCGGCCGGAAAGGTCTGAGCAGAACTGCAGTCACTGCGATCCTGTGCGCAGTCTTTGCCGTTCTGGGATGTGTTTCAGGTGCCGGAATTGTCTCGCGGCGTACGGAGCCTTATATCCAGGAACTTCAGAGCAAAGTGGAAGAACTGTCTGAAAGCCTTGACGGATCTTCAACTGAGATCAGAGAAGTGCCAGCCGAAACAAAAACACCTGAAGTTATCTATGTGGATCCGGTCACTTCGGAGATGTCAGTCAGACCTTCGGACATATATGCTGCAGCATGTGCTCAGGTGGTTGGCGTCACAACAGACGTCACCTATACCAACTTTTTCGGCCAGACCAGTTCCACAGCTGTGTCGGGCACCGGTTTTATCATGTCTTCCGAAGGCTATGTGATCACCAATTACCATGTGATAGAATATGCTGACAGGTATAACTATGCAGTTCGTGTGATAATGCATGACGGTTCCGCATATGAAGCAGCCATAGTCGGCACGGAGATAAACAACGATATTGCAGTCCTTAAGATAAGCGCACAGGATCTCATCCCGGTCATCATGGGCGACAGTGACTTGATCTCCGTAGGTGATTCGGCTTATGCTGTCGGAAATCCTTTGGGAGAACTTGAGTTTACAATGACCAGCGGTACAGTGAGCGCTTTGAACAGGCTGATACGTGCCGATAACTCTTCGCCTTCGATCAATATGTTCCAGATAGACGCCGCTATCAATTCGGGAAACTCCGGAGGGCCTGTTTACAATTCATTGGGAGAAGTCATCGGAGTAGTTACGGCTAAATATTCCGAAAACGGGGTAGAGGGAATAGGTTTTGCAATTCCCATTAATGATGCCCGGAGGATCGCTGAGGACATTATCAAGAACGGATATGTTACCGGCAAGGCATATATGGGCATCTATTACGATGAGAGCAATACATCGATCTATAACAGGTATTACCGCAATCTCTGGGGATCACCGAAAGGTGTCATGGTGCTCGGTATAGACAAAAACGGACCTGCAAAGGAAGCCGGCATAAAAGAATATGACACGATAACTTCAATAGACGGGCGCTCAGTTGAAAACACCTCGGATCTTCTGAATCAGCTTAAGAGGTATTCACCGGGAGACTCTGCCGAGATTACAGTCTTCAGAGCGACCGGCAGCGGAACCAAGGGGGAGAGTGTAACAGTCACTGTCATATTCGCCGAAGCAGGATCCAGGACGTCGGCAAACGGCATGAGTATTGCCTGAACGATATTAATATGAAAAATGCATGCATCGTATCGATGCATGCATTTTTGTTGTTTACCTGAGTTTTCTGAAAAAACCCCGAAGCACTGCAGCACATTCTTCCTTCATTACGCCGGGGAAAACGGCTGGAGAATGGCCGTAGCGCTCGCTGAAAAGATCTATCACGCTTCCACACGAACCGGTTGCTTTATCTCTGGCGCCATACACTACCTTCGATATCCGCGAGTTGATGATCGCTCCTGCGCACATGGGACATGGCTCCAGAGTAACATATAGTGTGCATCCGTCAAGCCGCCAATCTTTCCGGTTTTTGCAGGCTTCACGTATGGCCTCTGTTTCCGCATGTGCGGTGGCGTCTGAGCAGGTTTCCCTGCGGTTATGCCCTCTTCCGATTATTGTGCCGTTTTCATCCGTTATCACGCAGCCAACGGGTATCTCTCCTTCGGAGGCGGCTTCCTCTGCAAGCTGCAGAGCCTGAGCCATAAACTTCGGATCAAACAAGAGCGGCGGTGATTATGGACATCTGATAGACTTCCTCTGCGTCGCAGCCCCTGGAGAGGTCGTTGATGGGAGCGTTCAGTCCCTGAAGGATCGGGCCGAATGCGGCAAATCCGCCAAGCCTCTGAGCTATCTTATATCCGATGTTTCCTGACTGGATCTCCGGGAAGATGAAGGTGTTGGCATAACCAGCAACAGAACTGCCGGGGAACTTGAGCTGACCGACTACAGGGGAGACGGCCGCGTCGAACTGCATCTCGCCGTCGATTGCTAGGTCGGGAGCTTTTTCTTTGGCTATTGCCGTGGCATTGCGCACGAGATCTACGTTTGCACCTTTGCCTGAGCCTTTGGTGGAGTATGAGAGCATGGCCACTTTAGGCTCGATGCCGAAGACCTTGGCAGTCTTTGCAGTCTCGATCGCCACTTCGGCGAGCTGTGCAGCGGCGGAGAGAGTAACGTTGCCTTCCTTGTCGAGTTTGTCTTCATAGGCGATGTTGATGGCGCAGTCGCCCATGCAGATCATTTCATCCTGACGCACGAGAATGAAGCAGGAGCTTACGAGATTAGCGCCTTTCCTGGTCTTTACGAGCTGGAGAGCGGGACGTACGGTATCTGCTGTGGAATAGGTCGCACCGCCGAGGAGTGAATCAGCTACGCCCATTTTCACAAGCATGGTGCCGAAGTAGTTGCCCTTGAGCAGGTTGGCGCGGCACTCCTCTGGGGTCATTTTTCCCTTGCGGAGCTCCACCATCGTATTGACCATTTCATCCATGCCTTCGTATGTTGCGGGGTCAAGGATCTGAAGACCTTCAATGTCGAAGCCCCCCTTTGCGGCAGCTGCCTTCACAGCTTCAACATTGCCTACCAGCACGGGTGTGAGGAAGCCGTCCTTCTTCAGCCTTGCTGCGGACTCGAGTATTCTTGCGTCAGTGCCTTCGGTGTATACTATTTTGCGGGGATTGGCTTTAAGTATCTCTACCAGATTTTCGAACATTTTAATTATTCCTCCAGTAAATAATGGTTTTATTCACAAATAAATACTCTATCACTCTTTACGTTCCATTTCAAGATTTTGCTTTGATTTCTGTTTACAAACTCTTTCCGCGCCGATATAATGATTAAGCTGAAGAAACGGAGAATAAGAAATGATCGATATCGGGCACATAAGGAATTTTTCGATTATCGCGCATATAGACCACGGGAAATCCACTCTTTCTGACCGTATAATAGAAAAGTGCCGGGCGGTGGAGGAGCGTGTTATGGAGGATCAGATCCTCGATAACATGGACCTCGAAAAAGAACGCGGCATAACCATAAAAGCAAGAGCCGTAGGGCTTAACTACAGTTCACCTGACGGGGAGAACTATACCCTAAACCTGATCGATACTCCGGGACATGTGGACTTTAACTACGAAGTCAGCAGGTCTTTGGCCGCATGTGAAGGTGCGGTCCTTATCGTAGACGCATCGCAGGGCGTTGAAGCGCAGACTCTTTCGAACACTTACCTTGCACTCGATAACGATCTTGAGATAGTGCCTGTTATAAACAAAATAGATCTGCCCGCTGCGGAACCTCAGCGGGCAAAGGATGAGATCGAGGAGATAATCGGCATACCCGCGCAGGATGCTCCTGAGATCTCTGCCAAGCTCGGATTGAATATAGATGATGTGCTGGAGAGCATAGTCAGCAAGATCCCCGCTCCGAAAGGCGATCCGGATGCGCCGCTGAAAGCGCTCATATTCGATTCTCAGTATGACAATTACCGCGGTGTTATAGTGCTGATGCGTATATTCGACGGGATGGTGAGAGCCGGCAGCGAAGTGCTGCTTATGTCCACGGGCGCAAAATACAGTGTTGTGGAAGTAGGTCATCTCAGACCTATCGGGCTTGACCCATGCGAGGAACTGTCGGCAGGAGATGTCGGTTATTTTACAGCAAGCATAAAGAACGTTGCCGATACCCGCGTTGGCGACACGGTAACCGATGCGCCTCGTCCTGCAGCTGAAGCCCTCCCGGGGTACAGGGCTGCCCGCCCCATGGTATTCTGCGGCATATATACCGAAGACGGATCAAAGTTTCCTGATCTGCGTGACGCTCTCGAGAAACTCAAGCTTAATGATGCTTCGCTCTCATTCGAGCCTGAAAGCTCAGTGGCTCTCGGATTCGGATTCAGATGCGGATTCCTCGGTATGCTCCATATGGAGATAATTCAGGAGCGCCTTGAGAGAGAGTTCAATCTTGAACTTGTGACAACGCTTCCCTCCGTCATTTACAAGGTCATCAAGACCGACGGCAG
>CACYDX010000337.1 GCA_902773255.1 Oscillospiraceae bacterium | reverse complement strand
ACCCTGGTTCTACTATATCGACACAGGGTCTGTGTCTGTCGGAACCGTAAACGGGAAGCTTACATACGGAACTGCGGGTACGGTAAGGTACAGCCTCAAATGGACGGGTGTCAGCCTTAACGTAACCAGCAATGATTCTGCTCCGGCTGTAAAATGGATTTCCTCCGAGCCGGAAGGCATTGGTGTATCCTTTTCTAACAGATACAGCACTCTTTCTTTGACTTCTCCGAAAAACGCGGCTGCGCCAGCCGGCACATATACGTTCAATGTAACTTACGGCAGTCTCATCTCAGAGAAGCTGACACTGGTCATAGAGCCAAAGTCTGTCAAAATGCCGGAGATCACTGATACTATGGCATATAATGCCAAAGAGCAGCATCCTGCTGCTGCAGGTACTGGATATATTATTTCAGGTACCGGCAGCGCTGAGGCGGTAGGGCGCTATAAAGCAGTCATCGAGCTCGCCGATGTTAATAACTACGTCTGGAATGATGGCACCGTAAAACCGCTCACGGTAAACTGGGAAATAACTAAGCGGCCCGTGGTGGTAAGCAACGTAAAGGTGTATGATAAGATCTGTGACGGGACATGTACATGTGAGATAAACTGCACGGAAGCCAGGTTCAAGGGAGTGCTTAAAGGTGATGAGCTGGGCTGTTCCGGGGTGGGAAGTTTTGAAAACCCGAGAGTGGGAAGCGGTAAAAATGTCGAGCTTACACTTACCCTTGAAGGACCGGATAAGGACAACTATTTCATAGACCCCGCCAGCCAGACGTTTGCCTGCGGCACGATAGTAAGAGGAAACGGTGAGGGAAAAGCTGAATATGTCACTGAGCCTGAACATAATTACAGAAACGGTGACATAGCAGGCGGCAGTGAGGCTATAAAACAGATTCTTTCCTCTGACGATTTAAAGCTCATCAAAAACGGCGCCAATGTTAGGGTATGGCTTTCGATAGCCGATATCTCATCATCGATATCAGCTGCGGATATCCAAAAGATCGAATCGGCAAGCGAAGGGGCAAATGTCGGCGCTTACCTCGATATAAACATATATACTAGATACGGTGAAAGCACTGAGGCGGTAAAGCTGTCCGAGACTAAGGAAGAGGTAACGATAGAGTTCAAGGTTCCTCAGAACCTGAAGAATAAAAACAGCAGTATGTACAGGACCTATCAGCTTGTGCGCATCCATGACGGGCAGGTAGAGGTGCTGGATGCTGAATACAACAGCGCGGATGACATGCTCTGCTTCAGAACTGATAAGTTTTCAACATATGCCCTTATCTACAAAGACATCAGAGTGAAAGATGCCAGAAGGGACTTTTTCAAATTCGATACACAGAGCAGGAGTAACAAACTGTTATTTGCGATGATAGGCATCATTCTGTCCGGCTCTGTTGCAGCCAACTTCTATATGGTGAAAAAGCCTGAAAAGAAGAGCGCTTATTCAGGGAAACACTGAAAAGGTATTTTGGAGATTCCTCCCTAATATATATCCGTAAAGAAGGACGGGTCGGTTGTGGCCCGTTCTTCTTTACGTCTTTTGTTGACTGTATTGAAGTTAGATAATATACTTATTAAAAACATCTTAAAAAACATCGGAGGACTTAATATGAATGCGATTGTGACGGTTGTCGGTCAGGACAGGGTAGGTATAATTGCTGCGGTTTGCATCAGGCTTGCTTCCCTGAATATCAATGTTCTTGATATTTCTCAGACCATACTTCAGGGAAATTTCACTATGGTAATGGCTGTAGATGTAAGTGAAGCCAACGTTTCATTCAAGGAGATAAGTGACACCCTGAACGATCTCGGTACAGATATGGGACTTTCCATCCGTATCCAGCGTGAGGAGATATTTGATGCAATGCATACTATCTGAGGTGTTCCGCTATGCTTAACAGAAAAGAAATACTTTCAACGATCGAGATGATCGATCAGCAGCATCTGGATATACGAACGATCACAATGGGAATATCCCTTTATGACTGTTGTGATGCCGATGTAAATGTTGCCTGCGGCAAGATATATGACAAGATAACTCGCTATGCTGAAAAGCTGGTTTCCACAGGTGAAGCCATAGAGATCGAATACGGTATTCCTATTGTTAATAAACGCATTTCTGTATCTCCAATTGCTTTGATCGCATCTTCGTCGGAAACGAATGACTATGTTCCTTTTGCCAAGGCGCTTGACAGAGCAGCAAAAAACTGTGGCGTGGATTTTATAGGCGGTTTTTCAGCTCTAGTGCAGAAAGGTATGACTAAGGCTGATGAAAAGCTTATCCGTTCGATACCTGAAGCACTGAGCTCAACGGATCTGGTATGCTCATCAGTTAATGTTGGCTCCACAAAGGCCGGAATCAATATGGATGCTGTCTCCCTTATGGGAAATATAATCCGTCAGACTTCTATCCTCACAGCTGACAGAGACGGCCTCGGCTGTGCAAAACTCGTTGTATTCTGCAACGCTGTTGAAGATAATCCGTTCATGGCAGGGGCTTTCCATGGTGCCGGGGAAGCGGAAAAAGTAATAAATGTTGGAGTATCAGGCCCTGGAGTCGTATATAACGCATTAAAGAATGCAAAGGACGCTCCGCTTGATGTAGTTGCGGAAACGATAAAAAAGACCGCCTTCCGAGTTACCCGGATGGGGCAGCTTGTGGCAAAGGAGGCCTCTGAACGGCTTGATACGCCGTTTGGTATTGTTGATCTCTCACTTGCACCAACACCGGCTGCAGGCGACTCGGTAGCACGTATTCTCGAGGAGATGGGGCTTGAAGTGTGTGGCACTCACGGTACTACGGCAGCTCTCGCAATGCTGAATGATGCTGTTAAAAAAGGCGGTATCATGGCTTCATCATCAGTCGGAGGCCTGTCCGGAGCTTTCATTCCCGTCTCGGAGGACGAGGGAATGATCTGTGCTGCTGAGAGAGGCACTCTATGTATAGATAAACTAGAAGCTATGACTTGTGTATGCTCGGTTGGTCTTGATATGATAGCTGTACCTGGGGATACACCTGCTGAGACTATTTCGGCGATAATTGCAGATGAAGCGGCGATAGGAATGATCAATAATAAGACAACAGCTGTCAGACTCCTTCCTGCGCCCGGAAAGAAGGTAGGGGAAAGGATAGAACTTGGAGGTCTTCTCGGCAGTGCTCCGGTAATGCCGGTCCACTCTGAAAGCAGCGCTGATTTCATAAAACGCGGCGGACATATTCCTGCTCCGGTGAACAGCCTGAGGAACTGATATATATGTTTATTCTCGCAGAAACTGCATAATGAAAAACTCCCTGAGTGCTCATCACATCAGGGAGTTTCTGCATTTTATGTAGATATTATACAAAATAGAATGGATGATAACAGTAAATTTTTACAAAACTCAAATGAAATAACAATTGACATGCATAAAACGATAGTGTATATTATGCACAGTTTAGTGAATAATATGCAATATTCGACTAACAAATACAATTCGGACTGAATATAAAAGTCCGGGAAAGAGGAAATAATGAAAAAGATAGTATGCATCATCCTTGCAGTTGTCATGGTCCTTGCCATGGCGGCGTGTGGCAGCAAAACGGAAGAACCTGCGGAAAATCTTGCTGCTGCATATGATAACTATCTTGCTCAGTTCAGCACCAACGGCACAAACGGCACTCTT
>CACYDX010000336.1 GCA_902773255.1 Oscillospiraceae bacterium | reverse complement strand
CATTAGCCTGAGGAGCCGCCGCTATGACGGCGCCTATCTCCATTCTCTTCGCAGCATATCCGGGATGATAGAGTTCGCTGACTATGCCGGTGGCAAGGCCGATCTGGTTGCCGTAGGAGGAATATCCAGCGGCTGCTGTGGTCACCAGCTTGCGCTGGGGAAGCTTGCCGGGGATGGTCTCGCTGACGGGTACTGTGGGATCAGCCGCGCCGGTAACGCGCATTGCGCCGTAAACATAGGAGCGGCCGGAGAGCGGATCGCGTATAGCTCCGCCTATGCAGGTGGCAGCTCCGCCGAAGGGCTCTATCTCGGTGGGATGGTTATGGGTCTCGTTCTTGAAAAGCAGGAGCCAGGGCTCGGTCCTGCCGTCTATCTCGACATTTATCTTTACGGTACAGGCATTGATCTCATCACTCTCATCGAGCTTATCGAGCATCCCATTCGCGCGAAGATACCTGACTGCGATGGTAGCCAGATCCATAAGGGAGACGGGCTTTTTCCTGCCGAGCTCCCGGCGGGTCGCCAGATAGTCCTCATATGTCTTCTGAAGAAGTTCGTCCTCGAAGCTTACATCGTCTATCACCGTATTGAAGGTGGTATGGCGGCAGTGATCGGACCAGTAGGTGTCAAGCACACGGATCTCGGTTATCGTCGGGTCGCGCTTTTCAGAGCGGAAATAATCCTGGCAGAAGGCCGCATCGTCTGCGTCCATGGCAAGGCCCATATCGGAAACGAGCTTCGCTATGCCTTCATTATCAAGAGCTGTGAAGCCCCCCAGCGTATCGACCTTTTCGGGGATGGTGTATTCGATCTTCAGCGTTTCGGGCTTTTCGAGAGAAGCCTCCCTTGCCTCCACCGCATTGATCACATATTTCTTTATCTGCGCGAGCTCCTCCGCGCTCACGTTCCCGTAAAGCGCATAGAGCTTTGCGGAACGAACGAGGGGCCGCTCGCCGCGGGAAATCAGCTGGATGCACTGGGCTGCGGAATCCGCGCGCTGATCGAACTGGCCGGGCAGGTATTCAACAGCGAAAACCTGAGCGCCGCTCAGATCCGGCTCGTCATAGGTCAGATCCACCTGCGGCTCGGAGAACACGGTGCCGATGGCATAGTCGAAGAGCTCAGCGCTGATGTTCTCGGCATCGTAGCGGTTGAGCAGCCTTACGCGCTCAAGGCCCTTAACGCCCAGAAGAGAACGCGCGTCGTTCAGAAGCGCCTTCGCCTCGTTATCCAGACCGGGTCTTTTTTCTACAAATATTCTGTAAACCATATTATGTTACCTTATCCTCAGTCTCAGGCGTTTTCCAGAGCCTGCATGGCTCTCCTTCCTATGTCTCTGCGGCAGAATGCGTTATCGAAATGCACCTGATCGGCGATCTCATAGGCCTTCTCTATTGCCTCGGGGAGAGTGTCCGCAACGGCAGTGCAGCCGACAACTCTTCCGCCGTTGGTAACGAGGGTGCCGTATTTCAGAGCTGCGCCGGCAACATAGACCTTATCGCGCACAGGCTTCGGTATCTCCAGCGGGAAGCCTTTTTCATAGTGCTCCGGATAGCCCTTGGAGGCCTTTATCACGCAGCAGGCATATTTATCGGAGAACCTCACTTCCGTTTCGGCAAGTCTCTCCTCCGTGACCGCCATCATAATTTCCAAAAGGTCGCTTTCCAGCAGAGGGAGAACCACCTGGGTCTCCGGATCGCCGAAGCGGCAGTTATATTCGATCACCTTTGGACCGTCTTTTGTTATCATGAGACCGAAATAGAGACAGCCCTTGAACTTTCTGCCCTCGGCGTTCATGGCGGCAACTGTGGGCATGAATATCTTCTCCATGCAGTGCTCCGCAACGGCCTTCGTATAATAGGGATTCGGTGCCACGGTGCCCATGCCGCCGGTATTGAGTCCGGTATCGTTGTCGCCGGCTCTCTTGTGGTCCATGGAGGATACCATGGGCTTGAGGGAAGTGCCGTCGGTAAAAGCCAGAACGGAGACTTCAGGGCCCTCGAGAAACTCCTCTATAACGACTCTCTCTCCGCTCTTTCCGAATTTGCCGCCGCGCATCATTTCCTTAACGGCCTCTTCTGCCTCCTCACGGGTCCGGGCGATTATAACACCCTTTCCGAGAGCAAGGCCGTCCGCCTTTACGACAGTGGGTATGGGAGCGGTCTTGAGGTATTCCAAAGCATCGTCGCAGCTGTCGAAGCATTCGAAGCGGGCGGTGGGGATGCCGTACTTCTTCATGAGCTGCTTTGAGAAGATCTTGCTGCCCTCTATGATAGCCGCCTCCGAACGGGGACCGAAGCAGGGTATCCCCTTAGCCTCGAGAGCATCTACGCAACCAAGCACCAGAGGATCGTCCGGTGTGACAACAGCATAGTCAATGCCTTCCCGAACGGCGAAATCCACTATCTTCTCTATGTCCTTGGCGCCGATGTCGACACATACGGCATCGTTCTTCATACCTCCGTTTCCGGGCAGAGCAAAGATCTGCTTTACTTTCGGGTTTTCCTTGAGCTTGCGGATAACGGCATGCTCACGGCCGCCGCTTCCTATCACCATAATTTTCATAGGTCTCTCCGATCAATGATGGAACAGGCGCATGCCCGTAAACGCCATAACCATGCCGTATCTGTCGGCAGTCTCGATAACATTGTCATCGCGGATGGAGCCGCCCGGCTCGGCAATGTACTGCACACCGGACTTTCTTGCGCGCGCAACGTTATCTCCAAATGGGAAGAATGCATCGGATCCGCAGGTAACGCCGCTCTGGGTGGCGATCCAGGCCTTCTTCTCCT
>CACYDX010000335.1 GCA_902773255.1 Oscillospiraceae bacterium | reverse complement strand
CAGACATCTATTTCCCTCCCCCCATGCGCTGATGGCGCTTAAAGGGCCATTCAACTTGGCTTTTTAGCAATAGAATTATAACGGCAGTGCGAATAAATGTCAACTGTTAGTTTTTAGGCTTGATTATGAGGTTGACGAGCTTGTTCTTTACGACTATCGTCTTGACGATATCCATACCGGCAAGATATCTGCTCACCTTTTCCTCTGCGCAGGCCGCTCCTATGACCACATCGTCAGGAGAATCCGCCGGGACGGTGATAGTGCCCCTGAGTTTGCCGTTCACCTGTACTGCCATCTGCTTGACTGCGTCAACAGTCTTTGCTTCATCATACTTCGGCCAGTCCATCTGCATTGCCATTTTGCCGTTCTTTTCAGCAAATCCGCACTGCTCCCACATTTCTTCGGCTATATGCGGGGCAAAAGGACTGAGCAGCATGAGAAAGTACTCAAGGTCGCCTTTTGAAACTCCGTTTGCATAGAACTCATTCACAAGCGTCATGAGTGCGGCAATGGCAGTGTTCATCTTGAGTTGGAGTATATCCTCTCCGACTTTCTTGATGGTCTTGTGGATGAGCGACTCGTTCTTCGGTGTCACATTCGGATCGTCTGTAACGAGTTCAAGCAGGTTCCAGCAGCGGTCGAGGAAACGCTTTGAGCCTTTAACTGCGTCATCGGACCAGGTAGCTGTTTTTTCGAAGTCGCCTATGAACATGATATACACACGCATCGTGTCGGTGCCGTACTCTTTGATGACGTCATCGGGGTTGACAACGTTTCCAAGGGACTTGGACATCTTAACAGAGGTGCGCAGAGCATCACTGCCGTAATGCTCTATCAGTTTCTGCTTTTCCTCTTCGGTCTCAGCATAGCCTATGTAGTGCGGGTTGCGGCCGAGGATCATGCCGTGGGAGGTGCGCTTCTGATAGGGTTCTTTGGTATGGACGACACCTATATCATAGAGGAATTTGTGCCAGAAACGGCTGTAGAGCAGGTGGAGGGTTGTATGTTCCATGCCGCCGTTGTACCAGTCGACAGGCCCCCAGTAATCTTCCGCTTCCTTGGAGAAGAGGCGCTCGTCATTGTTCGGATCCATATAACGCAGGTAGTACCAGCAGGATCCGGCCCAGTTCGGCATCGTGTCGGTCTCGCGGACTGCCGGGCCGCCGCACTTCGGGCAGGTGGTGTTCACCCAGTCGGTCATCTTGGCGAGTGGGCTTTCGCCGTCGTCGGTGGGCTCATAGCTCTCAACGTTCGGGAGCACAAGCGGGAGCTCACTCTCATCGAGTGCCACCCAGCCGCACTTATCGCAGTGTACAAGAGGGATCGGTTCGCCCCAGTAACGCTGACGGGAGAATACCCAGTCGCGCAGTTTGTAGTTGACCTTGGATTTTCCAAAACCATGCTCAAGGGCATAATTGTTCATTGCGGTTATGGCTTCCTTTACAGTAAGGCCGTTCAGAAAGTCGGAGTTAACCATGATTCCGTCTTCTTTGGCAACAAAGGCTTCCTTTGTCATATCCCCGCCCTTGACTACTTCGATGATTGGGAGGCCGAACTTCATTGCAAATTCCCAGTCACGCTGGTCGTGTCCCGGAACGCCCATGACACAGCCGGTGCCGTATCCCATGAGGACGTAGTCGGAAATAAACACAGGAACGCTGGCGTTGTTTGCAGGATTCACCGCGCGGATGCCCTGCAGGCATACGCCTGTCTTATCCTTGTTGAGTTCGCCGCGCTCAAAGTCTGATTTCTTCGCAGCAGCGGTCCTGTAGGCCTCAACCTCGTCCCAGTTCTCGATCCTGTCTTTCCATTTCTCGAGTATGGGATGTTCAGGAGATATGACCATGTAAGTCACACCGAAGAGCGTATCTGCACGGGTGGTAAACACCGTGATGACATCTCCGGTGGTGATCTTAAAGTCGACCTCAACGCCGTAAGACCTGCCGATCCAGTTTTTCTGCTGGATCTTTACACGCTCGATATAGTCAAGATCGTCAAGATCATCTATGAGTCGGTCAGCGTATTTTGTGATGCGAAGCATCCACTGGCTCTTTTCCTTGCGGATGACTTCACCGCCGCAGCGTTCACACACGCCGTCGACGACTTCCTCGTTTGCAAGTCCGACCTTGCAGCTGGTGCACCAGTTTATAGGGATGGTCGCCTTGTAGGCGAGATCGTTCTTGAACATCTGCAGGAATATCCACTGCGTCCATTTATAGTACTTCGGATCGGAAGTATTCACACAGCGGTCCCAGTCGAAGCCGTAGCCAAGCATCTTGAGCTGGCGTGTAAAGTTGGCTATGTTGTCGCGTGTAACTATAGACGGATGTATATGGTTCTTGATGGCATAGTTCTCTGTGGGAAGGCCGAACGCATCGTAGCCTATCGGGAAAATGACGTTGTAGCCATCCATGCGTTTTTTACGCGTTACTATATCCATTGCTGTGAACGGACGCGGATGTCCGACGTGAAGTCCTGCCCCGCTCGGATATGGAAACTCTATCAGGCCGTAAAACTTGGGTCTCGGGTCGCCGGTGATCGCCGCATACGGCTTGCTTACTTCCCAGCGATCCTGCCATTTTTTCTCTATTGCAGCAAAATCGTATTTCATAATTATTTACCTCTCTATTCTTCTGAAATCCGGAACGCCCCTGTAATCAGGGGCTCAGAAGGGATGAGAGCGGTACCTCCTCGGAATCTGCCCAGAGGCGCTCAAGATTATAGAACTTCCGTGCTTCATCGGTAAATATATGGACAACAACGCAGCCGAAATCCATGAGTATCCATATATCTGATCGCGCGCCCTCTCTTTTGATGGGCGGTTCGCCTGCTTCGGAGAGCTGTCTGTCCACTTCATCAACAAGTGCTTTTACATGCGTAGACGAAATACCGTTACAGATCACAAAATAATCCGCAAGTACAGTCTTCTCGGCTATATGGAGGACTTTAATATCTTTTGCGCTCTTTGCATCAAGTGCTCTGACTGCGATCTGGACGATCTGTTCAGGTGACAGGGCTTGGTTTTCTGGCATCAGTTCAAATACTCCTTATAAAATTCAAATGCATCCGCAGTGTTGTGGTGAAGCGGCAGGTTTCTGGATATGATTTCGTCAATACTCATTTTGAGCCCCAAAGCCATGGCAAAGTCAAGGTCTTTGCGTGCTGCATCCCTGAGTTTTCCAATTCCGTCGAAATCTCTGGTGGGCTCAATATAATCAGCCATATATATAACCTTTTCGAGGAGCGACATATCGGGTTTTCCCGTTGTGTGCCACCATATTGCATCAAATACCGGCTGCTCTATATCGAACAGTTCTCTCGCCCTGCAGGCTCCGGTCTTTGAATGGAGAAGGCTAACGCTGTTTTTTTCGATATCGTCGCAAATAATACCATATCTGTCGCACAATATCAACTGATTCGTAAGATCAAGCGATTTTGTTATATCGTGAAGAATAGCAGCAACGGCCGCTTTATCCGGATCTGCTCCGAACCTCATGGCAAGCTTCATCGCTTCCTTTTCACAGCCCTTTACATGGTCCACGCGTTTTTTCTTAAGCATGGCGTAAGCTTCTTCCCTCAACCGGGGTAGATCCTTCACTGTATAAATCACAGGCAATACTGATTATCCTCCGTTAAACGGCAAGTTTATCTGACTAGCTTTATCTTCGGGTTTTCCCTGTTGTGCCTGTATAGCACAAACTTTGTTCCGATTACCTGTACCGGTTCAGCATCGCAGGCTTCCGCAAGCTGTTCGCATGCCTCGCGTGGAGTCAGCATGGAGTTTTCAAGAACACGTCCTTTAACTATCTCCCTAGCTTTCAGTGCATCCTTTACAGAAGCGATAAGCATATCGTTAATGCCGGATTTTCCCACCATGACAATGGTATCTTCATTCTGAGCTAATGATTTAAGCTGTGATCTCTGCTTACTTGTGAGCATCTAAATACCTCTTGTATTCTTTAATAAATGTTCTCAACGCTTTTCCCCTGTGGGAGATAGCGTTCTTTTCATCCGGAGTAAGCTGCGCCATGCTCCGCTCAAATCCCTCGGGGAGGAATATAGGATCGTATCCGAAGCCTCCCTCTCCTATCGGATCAAAGAGTATGGATCCTTCGCAGGTATCCTCTGCTCTTATAACATCACCGTTTGGGAAAGTGCAGCAGATACTGCATACGTAACGGGCTGTCCGGACTTCAGCGCATTTCATCTGCTCAAGAAGATACATCATCCTCTCTTGATCATTATGCGCAATACCTGCACCATATCTTGCAGAAAATATACCCGGGCCGCCATTTAAATGATCAACACATATACCCGAATCATCGGCCACTGCCGCATAACCGGTGAAATCAGTAACGCTTTTTGCCTTAATATATGCATTTTCTGCAAAGCTGGTACCGTTTTCCTCGATATCGAAAGAGCAACCTGCGGCGCTTCGCATAATCACTTCTGTATCGGTTCCGGACAGGATCTCAGAGAATTCCCTGAATTTATGAGTATTGTCACTTGCAAGAATAAGTTTGTTCATTTAAAGAAAGCCTCTGCAAATGTTTTTCCGTCAAAGGGGATAAGGTCGTCTATCCCTTCACCTACACCTATATATTTTACAGGGATCCCGAGTTGTTCGGATATGGCAAAGACGATCCCGCCTTTCGCAGTGCCGTCGAGTTTGGTGAGTACTATGCCGGTGATCTGTGCCGATTCGAGGAAATGCTGTGCCTGGATAAGTCCGTTCTGGCCGGTGGTGGCATCGAGCACCATGAGAGTTTCAACATCAGCTTCAGGGAGTTCTCTGTCGATCACGCGGCGGATCTTTGAAAGCTCGTTCATAAGATTCTGCTTGTTGTGCAGTCTGCCGGCAGTATCGATAATGATTATATCCGTGCCGCGGGCCTTTGCCGCATTTATGCTGTCATATACAACTGCAGCAGGGTCGCTTCCCTCCTCATGCCTGATAAAATCTGAACCCGATCTTTCAGCCCATATTGACAGCTGCTCGGCGGCGGCAGCTCTGAAAGTATCGGCAGCTGCAAGCAGCACCTGTTTACCTTCGGCGTTAAAGTTTGAAGCGAGCTTGCCAATTGTTGTGGTCTTCCCCACACCATTAACACCGACCATAAGGATAACAGACGGCTTTGTATCTAACTTGAGCGAAGTATCACCCGAGTCGAGCAGTTTGCTCAACAGTTCAACAAGGCCCTCCCTGGCTTCATAACCCTTTCTGAAACGTCTCTCCCAGGTCAATTTTTTCATCTGATAAATTACTTTTTCTGCGACTTCAGCTCCGACATCGGATACTATGAGAAGTTCCTCAAGATCGTCATAGAAATCTGTGCTGTCGGGACTGTAGTCCTGGAACAGCTCCTCAAGCTCGGCAAGATTTGCTTTGGTTTTCGATAATCCCGAAAATATTTTTTCAAAAAAAGACATGATCAATCCTCGATTATATTCTTTGCTTCATCGATCTCCAGCGGCAGCACCAGAGAAACGCCTTTTTCCTGCATGGTAACGCCGTAGAGCATGTCTGCGGCCTCCATCGTTCCCCTCCTGTGGGTTATTACTATGAACTGCGTATCAGAGGCCATACCAGTGAGATAATCCGCGAATCTGTCAACGTTTGTCTCGTCGAGTGCCGCATCTATCTCATCCATAATGCAGAACGGCGTGGGCCTTACCCTCATTATGGCAAAGTAGAGGGCTATGGCAACAAAAGCCATCTCACCGCCGGAAAGCAGGCTGATGGTGGAAAGTGCCTTGCCGGGTGGCTGAACGCTTATATCTATCCTGCTCTCGAGCACGTTATCATTGTCCTCAAGGATAAGCTCGGCTTTGCCTCCTGAGAACAGATCGGAGAACACTTTCTTGAATTCCCTGTCGATCTCGTGGAATTTTTCAAGGAAAATATCCTTCATCTGATCGGTGAGCTCAGCAATAACACCTGTAAGTTCGCTCTTTGCCTTGAGCACGTCATCACGCTGTGTGCTGAGAAATATGTATCTGGTGTTAACACGATCGAACTCTTCAATTGCACCGATATTAGGCGTTCCGAGTTCACTTATGGAACTCTTCAGTGCGGATATCTCTCTTATGAGCTTCTGCAGGCTCTCAACGGGCTGTCTTATTGCATTTGCCTTTGTGTAGTTCAGTTCATAGTTATCCCAAAGCCTGTCGATTATCTGCTTTTCCTCTATTTCGGCAGAATTCTTCTTCTGTTCTATCCTTGCAAGATTTCTCTCAAGATCGATTATCTCGCCGCTCTTTTTCTGCGAATCGCTGTTGGCGGCGGACTGCTTGTTCTCAAGTTCCATCCTTGAAGCATTCGCTGCATATATCTTAGCTGTGATAGCCTCTGCTTCCTTATTCAGTGAGGATATAAGCTGATCTTCCGCAGTTATCTTTTCTCTGATCTGAAGGATCTCTTCGCTTGCGGAATCGATTGCTTTCTTTCTCTGCTCGCTGTCAGAAGAGAGACTGCCAAGGAAGGCTTGCATCTGATCAATGGAACCCAGAACGGCTGTCTTCTCGGAATCGTAAGCTGAGATTTTGTTGGTAATGCCTGCTCTCTCCTCCATGGCGTTTTCGAGAAGGCATTTAACGTTGCTTATCTCTTCAGAGGCCTTTTCTTTCTTCTGTTTGAGTTCGCTTTCCCTGCCGCGCAAAGACTGAAGGCTGTTCCTCAGTCGCTTTAGTTCTCCCTTTCTCGAGATGAGCCCTATGTTCCTTGAGCTGCTGCCTCCCGTCATGGAGCCGCCGGGATTCATCACCTGTCCATCCAAAGAAACAACTTTTACTCTGTTGTCCGTGCTGTTTGATATTTTGACAGCATCGGCAAGAGTCTCAGCAATCAGGATCTTTCCCAGCAGATCTGCCGCAATCTGCTCATACTCAGGTTCAAAAGATACCAGATTATAGGCTATGTCTATGAAGCCGGGGTAGTTTATATCCGGTGTTTCCGGAGTTTTGGCCTTTATCCTGTCGAGTGGGAGGAAAGTTGCTCTGCCGGCATCATTTCTTTTAAGGAATTCGATGGCGCTCTTCGCATCGTTCTGATCATTGGTAACTATATTCTGTGCCGCAGCACCGAGAGCAGTTTCTATAGCAAGAGAGTATTCCTCATCCGCGCTGATGAGATCTGCTACAAGGCCTCTGATGCCCTTAAGAGTGCCTCTTTCTGCCGCCTTCAATACCTCTTTAACGGATTTACCGTAGCCTTCATACTCATTCTCCATCTCAGACAGGATGCTTATTCGGTTTTCGAT